>NZ_JAPWAR010000017.1:0-61684 GCF_041433025.1 Prevotella sp. 20925_1_30
ATTCGCACCTAGCGTACAATAACACATTTTTTCTTCTCGCATACGCGCGCGCGAAGCGTGCCGTAACCCCTGTAAACAAAGGACTTTCAAGAGTTTCCTTTGTTCGCTTTTTTATGCCCTTTTGTGAACCCCGTTTTAAGCAAAATAAGAACGAAATAACAGCTATTTTAATCAATGAAGTAATGAGAAAAAAGCAAGTAAAGAAGAGTTATTCTGTACCAGAGTGCATGATAATTCAAGTAAGCGAAACCACTAATTTGATGGACACGTCTTTCCCCAGTCAGCACAGAAAGGCAAACCATGCTACTGGTCCAGCTGCAGCTAAGGCAAGTCAATGGAATGATGAAGACTTAGAAGATGAAAACACATCTTCATGGGAAGACTAATAGAGAGTTATTAACAAAGAGAACAAAGAAAATGAAGAAAACAATGAAACAACACTCATTCACATCACAATTAAAGTCCTTGGCTGTTGTATTTGGCATCGCCTTGGCTTTTGCATCCTGCGCTAATGAGGATGTAGCACAGAACCCAACCAACCCAAATGATGATAACGACAAGAACCTAACGACTTTCGTAGCAGGCGACGAGGCAAAAACCCGCACGTCAATGGATTACAACAGCGGTGACTTCTTTTGGGGAGCAGGCGACTATATCTATGTAAAGGATGATAATAACGTATTACAGAAGAGTAGCAATGCCCCAACCAATAAGGTAGCTTCTTTTAAGTATAAAGTTCCAGGTAAATTTACAGACCATAGTAGCTATAAGGTTTATTACTTGGGTAAGAATAGCAACGGCAGCCAAGTGACAATCTCCAATCAACAAACTCAGACAGCCCCAGACAATACAGAACACTTTGGCACCGTAGGCGACTATGGTACTGCAACGGCAAACAAGGTAACAGGCAAGCAACAATTTGCTTTTGAATTAGAGCATCAAGCAGCTTACTTAGTCTTCCAGCCTTACACAAGTAATACAATTCTCCATAATTGTTATTTAACTAAGGTAGAGGTAACTTCTGACAATGATATTGCCGAAACATACAGTGTCAATACAACTACAGGTGCTTTGGATGCTTCTGCAGGTACAGGCAGCAAACAAATCGTCTTGACCACAAGGGGCAGTAGTAGTAATCCAAACGGCTTCCCACTGACTAACAGCGCAGCTAACGTAACAATTAACGGTGCATACATGGTGATTAAGCCAGGCACTCATACCTTAAGGATACGTTATCGGGTAAAAGACGTAGCTACCAACGTAGAGGGTACTATCACGAAGACTCTTCCTGCTACTGCATACGCTTCCAACACCTACTACGATATGACCGCACAACTTGACGTAAAGAACTACGACGGCGACAAATACTATATGTGGGATGCACAGGAACAGTACTGGAAGGGGCATGAAGGCAGTCAGCCAACGCTGACGACTCAGCCTGCCAGCAGCGACTACCCTCAGAATAGTAGCGATCCAAACAATCGTTACTACCACGAGGGCGGTGGTTTAGGTCGCTTCGATGCTACTCAGAGTTGCGCTACTCTCCCCAACGTCAACGAGATGACGTGGTACGCAAAGTTCGGCGATCCTCGTTGGGACTCAGACGAATTATGGACTACTATGGGTCATTTATATAAAGGTGGTATGTGGTTTAAGAAGAAGTCAGTCTTACTGGCAGAAGGTAATTATAACGCCGAGAAATCTGTCGACGGCAGTGATTGGCGTACAAATGAAAACGATGGTAGCTGGCTTGTATCTCAGACTCTTCCTTCCGCAGCCGATGCAAACAAATACTTCTACCTGCCCATCTTGGGTCGCTACTACTCTGGTCAGCTGTACGCCGTTGGCGCCGAAGCCTACTATTGGTCGTCAAGTGCTTACCCATTGTTCAGCCACCTCGCGTACTACCTGAGGTTCAACAATATTAGCGTCAACGTGTCCTACTACCGCCGCTACGGCGGTTACAGGGTCGGGGTATTCGAGTAGTCTTTGCGATTGCCCCTTTACAGGTATCGCCCTCTAAGAAGCCTCACCCCAGCCCTCTCCTGCAGAGAGGGAGTGCCTAACAGGTAGAACTTCTGCAGGATGCGTATTCCGCCGCTGCGCTCACCGTATCTACGTGTTGGCGGATGCGTATCTACGGACTGCTAGATACGCATTGAGCAGCTGCTAGATACGTATCTAACGGCAACGTTCACCGCATCTGTCAGAACGTGGATGCGTATTCAGCAGCAAGGTAATACGCATCTGGCAGGAGGAGGATGCTGAAAGGGTGAGAAAATGAAGCGGTGAGAGGAGGAAAATTAATTAAGAAAATAGAATAGGGCAGTATGAAGATGCAAGAAGAAAGATGCGGAAGCGTACTGCCCTACGCTATGATAAACAATAGTTATTTAATAATTTAAAAACCTAAGAATCATGAGATTTAAATTAGTTCAGAAGAAGAATCCGCAGAAGCGGGAGGAAGTGAAGTTTTATGCTAACCCTGTAAACGTTGGGCATAAGTCGCTGGATGATATTGCACGTGACATTGCAGGGCGTTCATCCTTGACTCGTGGTGATGTATCGAACGTGTTGTATAACTTCATTGATTGTTTGCCACATTACCTCCGTGACGGTTTTAGCATTCAACTGGGTAATTTCGGCTCAATGCGTGTCACTCTGTCGAGCAAAGGAGCGGAAACAGAAAAAGCTTTTAAGACCGAGACAATTAAGCCTCGTGTGGTCTTCACACCAGGAACAGAATTGAAGCGCGAGTTGGCTGCAAACTCCTATGAATCGTTGAGGAAGAAAGAAGAAGAGACAGATAATAAAAAGGAGAAAAAGAAAGAGGAAGAAAGTGGACCACAGGCAGGGTAGGTGAGGCTTCCTATACCACGGGAGCATTTTCAAAGATTGATTCAGGGTATCAATCGTTCTGTAATAAGACAATCGATTATATTAATTGTGAAATTAATGTCTTTCAAAACTAGTGTATTAATTTGGTTCTCTCGCTTCCGTGGTACGGCCTCACCCCCAGCCCCTCTCCTACAGAGAGGGGGGCGCCTAACGGGGTGGGGCTTTTGTATGAGACAGAGGTACATAGGATTTTGAGACATAGTAACATACGAACATAGTGACTTTTCCTGATTTGACTAGACACTTGGTCTTTATTGGATACGCAGATCTTGTGGCTTGGCTTGTGTGGTAAAACTGGATGCCCCTCGATGGAGATTTCCCTCCAAAGATGATGGACAATCAGAAAGATGTAACAGCCGCCACGCTGAAGAAACCGAAGATTGTCTTTACTCCTAAGAATAGGATGCGTGAGGCTGCAAATGCTGTGGAGGTGTCAGTGGATAATCCAGCTAGGAAGAAAAGCCTCACCCCCAGCCCCTATCTGAAAGGAGAGGGGAGTGAAGAAGAAGGAAGACCAGTGGCAGGATAAGATGCCTCCCCAAGCCCCTCCGGAGGAGGGGATGTGCCTACGGGGGCTAGTTAGGATAGGCTGGTGAGAAACCACAAAGTAGGGACAGATGCCTTCGTCTGTTCGCATAAGAGGATGTATTTCACTAAGAAGTAGAGATGTTAGAGCGGACAGACGAGGGCGTCTGTCCCTACTTTAGTACGATAAGGGGCTATGAAGAATAGAGTCATTCTCTCAAGACTTTGAATCTTATACAAGCAAAAGGTTCTGTGTATTCTCTTGTACCTTTAGGTACTCTGTACTAATTTTGTGTAATCGATTTATTCTGTGCGCTCTGTGTTGAGGATGGTTCCTAGAAGAACATGTTATTGATGATATGTCGTTATCTTATGTCTTTAAAAACACATTGTATAATATGTCTCTAGGGTCTTCTTTAAGGCTCTTTACTTTGTCTCTCAGAAACGGAAATCGGGTAAGAACGTTGGAGATACATCTCCTGTTGTTCTTACCCGATTATTAAATTCAGAGAAGGTATAGATTATGTGATTTACTTAATGAACTTCTGTTTGTTCTGAATGTAGATGCCATGTGGTAAGGCATTTCTGTCTGTTCCAACATAACGACCATCAAGCGTGTAGATGCGGTTATCAGATATTGTTAGCTCTGTAACTGTTGTGTTATAGATGCCTGTTGTTATTCTATCTCTAAAGTCGAAACTAACATACCTATTTTCGGTATTTGCACCATCTGTTTCTACAATATTAAATATAGATCTGTCAAGTGTTGCCTCATTAAACATCTTGAAACCTTTAATTGAATCCACACCATTATATGGATAGAGGTCTTCATTATGTTGTGTTATATATGTATCCCAAGAACCTCCTGCATTCTGAGCTGATAATACCTTTCCATCTGCAGGAACTACAATTACACGTGGTTTGCCTTTGACATTATTAGGGAAATCAAATACGTTTACTTTGTTAAATGCGTATGATATTCGATAAACAAGTAATCCCTTTGGATAAGAACCATTCCCCCAACCTTGGTACCATCCTCCCTTTTGAATACTTTGTAATACTATATATTCATTTGATGCTGAAGGATTAAGGATTTTGTAAGCCTTGCCACCATTATCTATCGTCTTTAAATTAGCTATGTGGCAATCAGTTGTTAATGTATCTATGCTCATCCAACCCATAGCCTCACGTTCCCAAGCAAGATAAGGTGAAGGGACTCTGCCACCTTGCACTTCTGTACCACCATCCATAAGGTCCCATAGTTCCATACCTTGATCATTTTGGTCTTCTGCATTAGTCTTGTATGCATAGATATCTGGTAGCCCAAGTGTATGAGAGAACTCATGGCAGAAGAGCCCTATACCATTAATTGTTTCCTTTTCTTTCTTTTTGTTCTCTCTTCCTGCAAGTTCATTACTTACGCCATAACGACGAATACTTTTACCATCAAAAGTCTTAGATAATATTGTCGTTCCTGATTTAGGCCAAATGTCTGTAGAGGCATTCCCTCTATAGTTGGCAGAGTGACCTGCGTAAATGATATAAACTAGATCAACCAATCCATCGCCGTTTGCATCGTATTGTGAGAAGTCTACTTCATTATCAACAGCATTACAAGCATCAGTCATCAAGTCTGTTATATTATCATTCCCAGCTCCATAA
Source organism: Prevotella sp. 20925_1_30 (assembly GCF_041433025.1). NCBI lineage: Bacteria > Pseudomonadati > Bacteroidota > Bacteroidia > Bacteroidales > Prevotellaceae > Prevotella > Prevotella sp. 20925_1_30. Next base: position 5,086 of record NZ_JAPWAR010000017.1, read on the forward strand.
TAAGTCTGTGGTTTTGGTAACTTTATAGGACCAACAACATCAAATGTAGGGGTGAATTGTCCATAACTACAATCCTTAAAGTATCCACGTACACCTTTATAGTTCCTGTTTTGTGCATAGGCAGCCTCTGTAAAATGACCTTCGTTCATCAAGTAATTAGTAAATACTTGCTTTGTATTTTGAATCGTGAAGGTTGTATCAGCAAACTCTGCGAGGATAACAAGAGCTTTAGGGCTTCCTGTGTGAGGAAAGTAAGGTACACCACCATAACCTGAATCTACTGTTACTCGTGTTAATGGTCTGTTATTGTATGAGTTTTCTGACAGCTCTGCAACCTTAGATACATAAGAGTAGAACTTATCCTTATCTTGCTTACGAATGAGATTAGTCTCTGTGCTAGAACGCCATGCTGCTTCGTGTGCGAGTTGTTGAGTCGCAATGAGACGCCCATCCTTAGTTACCTTTCCTACGTAATAGCTATTGTCAGCTGCCTGCACAAGCAATACACCATCAAGCGTGGTGTACCAGTTGATGTGTTCATCACCACGTAGTATCACGGTGATAGTTGTTCTATCCGCTTGTCTGACTTGTATTGGAATTGAATTTGCCTTAGCCCCCCAAACGCCTATGGAACTTAAACATAGGCATGCACTGAGACATATTCGTTTAAAGTTGAATGTCATATTCGTTATTAATTAATTTAAATATTCTCTTTTACTTTGTATCTATTATAGAAGTACTGCCCCTTCTTCACTGTACGCTTGCCATATTCTATAGCATGATGTGGACAATGATGGTAACAGGCGAAGCAAGTGAGGCACTTCTTGTTGTGCAACCATTCGGGTTCGTAACCTAAGCCGCCTTTTATATCAGCAACAGGACAGACGTTAGCACAGATACCGCATTTGACACAACGTTGATGATCCACATGAAAGGGTTTGTCTGTGATGAGGAACCGCTCAAAGAAACCACCTACAGGGACAGAGAAGAACCACGGTAGTGGACCAACCATGAGTTCCTTCCAACCATAAGGCTTATAATCATCCTCTTTCTGTTTCTGAATGATCTTCTTTCCGAAATCTCTTAGATAGACTTCTGCTGCTTGCTTCTTTTCGAGTTCTTTCTCCTTTGTGTCAACATCCATACCTGGTAAGCCCACATACGACTCTGGCATGATGACGGAACCAACAAGGTCAAGGTCTAACATCTTCCCAATAGGGACTTCATACAGGTGCTGTTGGAATCGCTCCATAGCTTTGGCTATTGTGTCTCCTGCGGTCATTAAGCAGAAACAATGATGCTTTAGTGGTTGATCCTCTTCATCTGTAAGTTTAAGCTTCTGTAGGAATACCCTAACGATGCGTGGCACTCTCCATCCATGTACAGGAAAGACAAAACCAACTTGCTCGCCCTTCTTTAATCGAAACGTGCAATCGGTTTTAATGATTTTAGCGATAGAATATAACTCATCCTGGGTTTGTAAAGCTAACGTCTTCGCTGCCCATTGACTATTACCTGTACCAGAGAAATAGAAAATCATGTGGCAAAGGTAGTCATTATTTATAAATCTAACAAGATTAATAATAGCTAACTAGCACATTTACTTTGTTTTTTCATAATAATTGCCTATATTTGTGAGCAATACATGAAGTAGCACACTATGAAGGAGAAAGTAGACTTAAAGATGTATCCCTTTGTTAAGTTGCTTATACCATTTGGATTCGGAATCTTTATGGGACAGTTTGCGAGCAATTCTATCACACTATATTATTGGTGTGGTTTCCTATTGTTTGCAATCATTTTGACAATGCTATCATGGCGTTGGAAATACATTCAAAGTGCATTGCTTCTGCTTTCTATCTTCCTATTGGGGGCTACCTTCTTCACGGCGAAAGAACGAGTTAATCATGTCAGTTTACCACAAAGCGAGATAACCTTTGAGGCTGTTTTACTAACAGAGCCTGTTGTGGTGGGGAAGGTTATCCAGGCAGACTTGTTAGTAGTTAGTCAGTCAAAGCCCATGAAGATAAAAGCAAGAATATTACGTGATAGTTTGACAAATAATTATAAGCATTTACATGTAGGTGATGGTATTATTGCTTCCGCCCGTCTTACCGAGCCAACGAATCTTTTAGGTGGGAGTTTTGATTATGCTAGATGGTTAAGACTGCATGATTATATTGCCGAGACATTCATTTACTATAACCAATGGCAAAAGAAACAAATTCGCCTTGATAAACTCAATTTGTCCCAGCGACTTTCTATTGCTTTCCGACACTATCAACATAAGGTGTTAAGCCAATTAAAGAAGAATCTTAAAGGTGATAATTTGGCTATAGTTACGGCAATGACTGTCGGAGATAAAACGCTATTAAACAAGAACTTAAAATATGATTACTCAATAACTGGCACAAGTCATGTGTTAGCCTTGTCGGGCTTACATCTAACAATTATCTATGGCATGCTTGTTCTTATAATGAGTTGGTGTAGTAGGTTGTTTTCCTTCTTGCGTAGTAAGTTTACAACGGAGCCTATCATCCTTTTTGGCGTTTGGCTCTTCGTTATGTTAGTGGGTGCTTCTCCCTCCGTTGTACGTTCTGCAATTATGCTATCTATCTATTCGTTTGTCACCCTCTTAAATAGGGAGCGTCTATCAGTGAATGCCCTGTCATTGACAGCCTTTATCATGCTTGTTATCAATCCTTATAATTTGTTTGACATAGGTTTTCAGTTATCTTTTGCTTCAGTTTGGAGTATCATGCTATTCTATCCACTCATGATAGCAACGTTCCGAAAAGGAAAACTTCTGCGCTTTACTATCATGCGATGGCTATGCTCAATGATAGCATTATCCGTAGCAGCCCAGTTAGGAAGCCTACCTTTAATTGCCTATTACTTTGACAGAGTGTCACTCGTCTCACTTCCTTGTAGTTTGATAGCAGTGCCCTGTACAACTCTAATCATTTACATGACAGGTTTATTGTTCTTATTTGCTCCATTATCCTCTTTATCTTTGTTTATTAGCAAGTGCCTTTCCATAACTATCGAATGGTTGAACAACACTCTACATTGGATTGCCTGTCTGCCAGGTGCGAGTATGGAGCAAATTCATATTTCCACTCTTCATATTATTCTTTATTATGTGGCATTGTTGACAGCTTGGAGATTATGGAGTTTTTATATTGGCAAGACAGAGTTTAGCTAATTTTTGTGTACCTTTGCACGCAATTATGCAGCGATATTTTATAACACTATCCTATGATGGGACAGCCTATCATGGTTGGCAAATACAACCTAATGGTATATCTGTCCAAGAAGTACTGGAACGTTCTCTGTCAACTCTTTTGCGTGAAGAGGTTAGTATAACTGGGGCAGGGCGTACTGATGCGGGTGTACATGGACGGATGATGGTTGCTCACTTTGATACAGATAAGACTATAGATTGCCAGCAACTGGTTTATAAACTCAATCGATTGTTACCCCGTGATGTCTCTGTTAGTCAGATTGTGCCTGTGAGTGAAGACTTACATGCACGATTCTCCGCAACATCCCGTACCTATCATTATTATGTACATACAACGAAGCAGCCCTTCTCACGCCAATATTCATGTGAGATTCACTATCCGTTGGACTTTGATAAAATGAATGAGGCAGCTGACTATCTGATAGGAGAAAAAGACTTCAAATGTTTTTGCAAGACAGGTGCGGATGTAAAGACAACCATCTGTAATCTGACAGAAGCACGTTGGATACCATGTAAGGCGGAACAAGCATTAGTAACTTCTGATAAGGTCACTAATTGGTGTTTCGTTATATCGGCTAATCGCTTCTTACGCAATATGGTACGTTCTGTGGTTGGAACTTTAGTTGATGTTGGAAGAGGAAGGTTATCCTTAGAGGAGTTTCAAGCTATTGTAAATAATGGGTCAAGAAGTGATGCGGGTGAGAGCATGCCAGGCAATGCCCTTTTCTTGTGGGATATAAAATATTAAAGTAGACTTTTATGTGGATTATCTTAGCATTTGTCTCTGCAACTTTGCTCGGATTGTACGATACCTCAAAGAAGTATTCTTTGAAAGGTAATGATGTCATCCCCGTCTTATTTCTTAACACATTATTTTGTTCCCTCATCTTCATCCCACTTATATTGCTCTCACTATATACGAACTTATTAGAAGGGAGTGTTCTGCAAGTTGGTGTAGGAGGATGGGGAATGCATAAGTGGATCATACTAAAGAGTGTAATCGTTTTGTTGTCTTGGGTATTCGGTTATTTTGCCATAGCCCATCTCCCCTTAACGATTGTAGGTCCTATTAATGCCACACGTCCGGTTATGACATTAGTGGGAGCTATGGTTGTGTTTGGTGAACGTTTAAATGTATGGCAATGGATAGGTGTGATATTTGCTATTATCTCCTTATTCCTTTTGGCTCGAAGTGGTAAGAAAGAAGGTATAGACTTCAAGCATAATAAGTGGATACTTTTCTTATTATTAGCTGCTTTAATGGGTACTTGTAGTGGCTTGTTAGACAAATACTTAATGGAAAGTCCAGAGAGTGGTGGAGTGGGGATGGATCGTATGTTGGCACAAAGTTGGTACAATATTTACCAATGCTTGATGATGGCAATCGTACTCCTTATCTACTTATACAAGCGCAAGGGCGGGACTGATACTCAAGTTAAGTTCTCTTGGAAATGGAGCATCTTACTCATCTCTATCTTTTTGTCGATGGCAGACTTTGCTTATTTCTATGCCCTCTCCTTACCAGGCGCAATGATTTCGATCGTATCTATGGTTCGTCGTGGTTCCGTTATAGTGTCGTTCCTGTGTGGAGCATTACTCTTTAGAGAGAAGAACTTGAAGGCAAAAGCACTTGATCTTTGCCTTGTCATTCTCGGTATGATCTTCCTCTGGATAGGTTCTTATTAGTATGCTTTTGACGTTTAAGTTAAAGTACGATTGAGGTTTAAGTTAAAGTACAATCGACGTTTAAGTTAAAGTACGTTCATCGTTTAAGTTAAAGTACAAACATGGTCTAAGTCACCTATAAAAGGGCAATTCATTTCAGTAACAAAGGTAAGATAAAAAGGGAAATCCTTTGAAGAATGGTAATTAATTATTATATTTGCAACAACATTGAAATTATCTCTTAGACCATATATAGGATATAAGCTACAATATACTTAGCATTGGCGGGTAATTGTAGAAGGTCTCTTTAAGACAGTTTTACTATGCAGAATGTTTTTCATGGATTAGGTATAGCCTTAATTACTCCCTTCAAAGAAGATGGTAGTATAGATTATGACGCACTTGTGAGTCTAGTTGAATATCAATTAGCTAATGGTGCTGATTTCTTTTGTATTTTAGCGACAACAGGCGAGGCTCCTTGCTTGACTCGTGAGGAAAAGGATGAGTTGACACGTGTTGTAAAGAAGGTGGTTAATGGTCGTGTACCTATCTTGAAGTATTGCGGTGGGAATAACACTGCAGCTGTTGTAGATGAGATAAAGACGACAGACTGGCAGGGGATTGATGGTATTTTAAGTATCTGTCCTTATTACAACAAACCAAGTCAAGAGGGGCTTTATCAGCACTTCAAGGCTATTGCGCAAGCCAGTCCTTTACCCATCGTCATGTATAATGTGCCAGGTAGAGTAGGTGTGAATATGACGGCAGAGACAACTGTACGTATTGCGTCAGAGTTTGATAACGTGGTTGCTATTAAAGAAGCGTCAGGGAATTTAGAGCAGGTTGATGAGATTATCAAGAATAAGCCTAAGCACTTCGAGGTTATTAGTGGCGATGATGCTTTGACATTCCCAATGATTGCCAGTGGTGCTGTTGGTGTTATCTCGGTTATTGGCAATGCACTTCCTAAGGAGTTCTCTCGTATGATTCGTCTTGAGTTTAATGGAGAGTATGAGCCAGCAAGAAAGATACATCATCAGTTCACAGAGTTATATAAACTTCTCTTTGTAGATGGTAATCCTGCTGGTTGTAAGGCTCTGTTGAATGATATGGGAATGATAGAGAATGTGCTCCGTCTTCCTTTGGTTCCAACGCGCATAGAGACAAAGCAGAAGATGAATGAAATTTTGAAGGGATTGAGAATATAAGTTGATCGACTTAACGATAAAAAGTAAAAAAGAGATAGAACATTATCGTTCTATCTCTTTTTTATTATACTATCAAAGTGAGTAGGGATTGAAGTCTGTAACAAGCTACTTGATAGTATGTTTGTAAATGTTATTCAACTTGCTATTGAAAGTTCGTTAGCTTTTTTGTTGAATCCTTTTGGTCTTTATGCTAGCTTATTTAATAGCTTCTAACTCGATAGCCATTTCTTGTTGCAACTCCTTTGCTTTCTGGGCTGCCATCTCAGCAAAGTCTTTGTCCTTGCCAGCGTAAATGATACCACGAGAAGAATTGACAAGTAAACCGCAATCCTTTGTCATTCCATATTTACATACCTCTTGCAGGCTACCACCTTGTGCACCGACGCCTGGTACTAAGAGGAAGTGGTTAGGAGCTATACGACGAATGTCCTCAAACATTTTGCCTTGTGTTGCACCAACTACATACATGAGGTTCTCTGTAGTTCCCCATTCTTGCGACTTCTTTAATACCTTCTCAAAGAGTCGTTCGCCTTGTTGATCTTCTGTTAATTGGAAGTCGTGACTACCTTTATTGCTAGTGAGTGCGAGAAGGATAACCCACTTACCATCATACTCAAGGAAGGGCTTCACACTGTCTTCACCCATGTAAGGGGCAACCGTGACGGAATCAAGGTTATACTCCTCAAAGAAGGTCTGGGCATACATCTTAGAGGTGTTGCCAATGTCACCACGCTTTGCATCGGCAATGATAAAGTGATTAGGGTGATTCTCCTTTAAATACTTGATCGTCTTTTCGAAAGCAACCATACCTTTGAGGCCGTAGCACTCATAGAAAGCAAGGTTAGGCTTATAGGCAACGCAATAAGGTGCTGTTGCATCGATGATTGCCTTGTTGAAAGCAAAGATAGGATCCTCCTCCTTTTTCAAGTGTTCAGGGATTTTATTGATGTCAGTGTCCAGTCCGACACACAAAAAAGTCTTCTTAGAGAAGATCTCGTTGATTAGTTGTTGTCTGTTCATATTAGGTGTTTAATTAATTATCATGAGGAAAGAAAAGAAACCCTCGTTAGTCCCACACAATTTATCGTGTTTCGGACAAACGAGGGTGTCTGTCCCTACCTTTATCTCTTCTTATCTTGTTTGATTCACTATTTACTCTTGTTCTAATGGCTTAGAAGTAGAAGTGGAAACATGCCATACGCCAAACAATATACCAAGTAAAGATGCAACGACTGTAGATATCATCATCGTTTGGTTTATACTATCTGCAAAATGAACCACAAGGAATGTTGAACCACATAAGATGATTGCAGCAATAATTGCACATATAATTGATGCAAGTTTCTTCTTAGCTCTTGCTACTGGTGTTGTTGCAGTCATTGCCACGACAAGCATAGCATACTTTGCTAATAAGAAGAAGCAATTAACGATGATACTAACAGTACTTGCTTCATCGAAGTTTGATAAGATACGGCGAACAATGAACCCATAAGCAAGCTGGATGATGAGCATAGCTATAAGTCCTGCTGGCAATGTGAGTAGCCATCTAAGTGCAGGGTTCCATGTTTTGACCAATCTTAAATCATAGTTTTCATCAACGTCTAACTTACCTGGCTTTTTTTGTTTTGTCTCCATTCTGTAATGTTTTAAAGTGTTTTATAATTCGTTCTCTTTTAACTTCTCTGCGTTCTCTGCAACAGTCAGTGCATCGATCATCTCTTGAATCTCACCATTCATGAATCCTTGTAAGTCGTGAGTCGTGAAACCTATACGATGATCGGTGACACGTCCTTGTGGGAAGTTATAAGTACGTATCTTGGCACTACGATCACCAGTAGAAACGAGAGTCTTGCGACGTGAAGCAATATCGTCAATATATTTTTGGTGTTCGTGATCATATATATAGGTATAAAGGCGACTCAAAGCACGCTCTTTATTCTTTGGCTGGTCGCGGGTCTCAGTACATTCAATAAGAATCTCCTCAACCTCACCAGTATTAGGATTCTTCCATGGGTAACGCAAGCGCACACCAGACTCAACCTTATTGACATTCTGACCACCAGCACCACTCGAACGGAAGGTATCCCACTTGATATCTCCTTCGTTAATATTAACTTCAAACTTATCAGCTTCAGGTAACACAGCTACTGTAGCTGCTGATGTGTGCATACGTCCTTGTGTCTCTGTCGCTGGTACACGTTGTACACGGTGCACACCTGACTCATACTTCAGTGTTCCGTAAACGTTCTCACCTTCTACAGCGAAATCTATCTCCTTAAAACCACCTACAGCACCTTCGGATACAGATGTTATTGATAGTTTCCAACCTTTCTTATCGCAATAACGTTTGTACATATTGAAGAGGTCGCCTGCGAAGAGTGCTGCCTCATCACCACCAGCTCCACCACGAATCTCCATCTGGACATTCTTTGCGTCTTCTGGATCTTTTGGTACAAGTAGAATCTTGATTTCTTCTTCAAGTCTTGGCTGCAGTTCCTCATTCTCTGCGAGTTCCTCACGTGCCATCTCTTTCATCTCTGTATCACTCTCGTTAGCGATGATATCCTTTGCCTCCTTAATGGTTGTAAGGCAAGTGATGTAACGCTTGCGAGCATCCATAATGTCGCCAAGATCCTTATATTCCTTTGTCAGCTTAACGTAGCGTGACTGGTCTGCTATAACACTCGGGTCAGTAATGAGTGTTGATACCTCTTCATAACGGGCTTCTAGTCCGTCAAGTTTCTGTAATATGTTGTTGTTATCGATCATAATCTTTATGGGGAATGTTAATGTAGGTTGAGCGGTTAAGAGAATTAAGTTAATGTTTGTTTGTCGCTCTTTCCTCTAAAAGATAAAGGTGTAAAGTTTAGATGTTTTAATATTCAAATGTTCCAAACTCGCTCTTAATAGTTAGGCTACGTTTCCCTTCTTCTATGTGTCCAATTACTTGTGCATCAATATTAAAGGACTTACTAATAGCAATAACCTGTTCTGCAACTTCCGGGCGAACATAGATCTCCATACGATGACCCATATTGAACACCTGATACATCTCCTTCCAATCAGTACCGCTACAATCTTTGATAGCACGGAAGAGAGGAGGAACTGGGAACATATTATCCTTGATGACACGGCAATTATCATTTACGAAGTGCAGAACCTTTGTTTGTGCACCACCAGTACAATGTACCATACCATGTACTTCAGGGCGCAACTCATCAAGTAATCTCTTGATAACAGGAGCGTAGGTACGAGTAGGAGAGAGTACTAACTCACCTGCATTAACAGGGCTTCCTTCAACAGAATCAGTCAGTTTGTATTTACCACTATAAACTAATTCCTCTGGTACTGCATGGTCATAACTCTCGGGATAATTCTCTGCTAGGTATTTAGCAAAAACATCATGACGTGCTGATGTTAAACCATTGCTTCCCATACCGCCATTATAACGTGTCTCATAGGTTGCCTGACCTGTAGATGAAAGACCAACAATGACGTCACCTGGACGAATATTCGCATTGTCGATAACATCCTTACGACGCATACGACAAGTAACTGTTGAATCAACGATAATTGTACGAACAAGGTCGCCTACATCTGCTGTTTCGCCACCAGTAGGGTAGATGCCTATACCCATCTTACGCATATCAGCAAGTAACTCATCGGTTCCGTTAATGATAGCAGAAATAACCTCACCTGGTACAAGCATCTTATTACGACCAATCGTTGAACTAACAAGGATATTATCTACAGCACCTACACAGAGCAAGTCATCTGTGTTCATGACGATAGCATCTTGTGCTATACCACGCCATACACTCAAATCACCTGTCTCTTTCCAGTACATATAAGCCAGAGAAGACTTTGTGCCAGCTCCATCAGCATGCATAATGTTACAATACTCAGGATCACCACCAAGGATATCTGGAATAATCTTACAAAAAGCTTGTGGGTAGAGTCCTTTATCAATGTTCTTGATGGCATTATGCACATCTTCTTTGGCAGCACTTACGCCGCGCATCATGTATCTGTTGTCCATATCTAAGGAATTGTCGTGTTGAGATTTATCAGTATCTTATTGTTTATAATTTGTGTAAGCTAACGTTGTTCATCACCATTCCAGAACTCCCAACTAGCAAATGCTTGTAGTAGGAGCATTTCTAGACCATTCTTTACAACTGCACCTTGTTCACGTCCTTTCGTCATGAATAGTGTCTCATCTGGATTGTAAAGTAGATCATATAATAAGGTGTGACTATCCATTGCTTCGTAGGGAAGTTTAGGGCATGAATCAACGTTTGGATACATACCGAGTGGAGTGCAATTCACAATAACATTGTACTCCTGAATAATGTCAGCTGTTATATCTTCATAACATAAGATGCCATCACGTTTCGTACGAGAGACAAATTTTGTTTCTAGTCCAAGAGATCTTAGACCATAGTCTATAGCTTTTGAAGCGCCACCAGTTCCCAGTATTAAGGCTTTCTTATGATGACGCTCTAATAAAGGTTCTATACTACGTGTGAAGCCAATCACATCACTATTAAAACCTTTCAGTTGTGTCTTCTTCCCTTTGTGGGTGACACGAATAACATTAACGGCTCCAATGGCTGTTGCTTCAGGACTAAGACTATCGAGATAAGGTATAACTTGTTCCTTATATGGGATAGTCACATTCAATCCACGTAGTTCTGGATTGGAGTCTATAACCTCAATAAAGTCTTCTATAGATGGAATTTCAAAGTTTATGTAACGAGCATTTATATTCTCATTATCAAACTTCTCATTAAAGTACCCTATAGAAAAGGAATGTCCCAAAGGATAACCTATAAGTCCGTACTTATCCATGTTTTAAACTTGTTCTATGAGTTTGTATTTTGTGAGAGAAAGCTCTATCTTCCTATTGTCTCATTTATTTTTCGGCTAAATACATCGTGCATATTCCGAATGTCAATCGTCTAAACGAGCTTTTGGCAAATCCTGCTTTGTGAAATATCTCCATCATCCGTTCACCTTGTGGGAATGCCTCAACTGTTTTGTTGAGATACTCGTAAGCACTCTTGTCTTTTGAGATAAACTTTGCATAATTGAGTAAGATGGTGTTGGAGTATATACGGAAGAGTTGTTTTATAGGGAAGCCAACGGGCGTTGTTAGTTCTACAATGCTCAAATGTCCACCTTTCTTTAATACACGACAGATCTCGGTGAGTCCTTTGTCGAGATTTTGAAAGTTACGGATGCCAAAGGCTGCAGTAACAGCATCAAATGTGTCATCAGGGAAAGATAGGTTGAGACAATCCTCCTTTTGGAAAGAGATGACATCATTAAGTCCTGCCTTTTTGACCTTCTCACGACCGATAGCCATCATACCTTCTGATATGTCTGCTCCGATAAGATGACTTGGAGAGAGTTCCTTTGCTGCAAGGATGGCAAAGTCTCCAGTACCAGTTGCAATATCAAGCATTAATTGTGGATGATAAGGCTGTAGTTGCTTAATAGCTTTCTTTCGCCACCCTTTATCAATATCCCATGAGAGTCTATGATTTAAAGTGTCGTAAGTTGGTGCAATCTTATCAAACATCTCTTCGACAAGTTTGCTTTTCTCACCTTTACCATTATAGGGTATTATCTTCTCCTGTTCGTACATGTTTTATTTGGAGGTTAAGGAATTTGGAAGGAGTTAAGGGAGTTGAAAAGGTTAATGCCATATGCTTTATTGATAGGCATAGGAAGTGTTAGAGATTATCTTTTCCTTTCTTAACTACCTTAACTCCTTTCTTTCCTCAATTAGTTACTTTCTAGAAGCTAGATATTCTTTAACGTTCTTCTCGATACGTGCAGCAATATCACCTTCTTCAGCTGCTTTATCAAACTTCTCACCAGTGATATGCTCGTAAAGCTCAATGTAACGTTCGCTGACGCTCTCGGCATATTCGTCTGTAATCTCTGGCATAGTTTGACCTGGTTCATTCATGAAGTTGTGTTCGATAAGCCACTGGCGTACAAATTCCTTTGAAAGCTGCTTTTGAGGTTCGCCCTTCTCAAACTTCTCTTCGTAACCTTCTGCGTAGAAGTAGCGGCTTGAGTCTGGTGTGTGAATCTCATCAATGAGGTAGCACTGACCATCACGCTTGCCGAACTCATACTTTGTATCAACGAGTATCAAGCCCTGCTTTGCAGCAATCTCCTGACCACGTGCAAAGAGTTTGCGTGTCCAGTCTTCGATGATTGCATAGTCTTCTGCTGATACAATACCCTGCTCAATAATCTCTTCCTTAGAGATGTTCATGTCGTGACCTTCGTCAGCCTTGGTAGTTGGAGTTACGATTGGTTCTGGGAAACGCTCATTCTCACGCATACCATCAGGTAACTTTACACCACAAATCTCACGGCATCCATCTTTATAGGCACGCCATGCAGAACCAGTAAGGATGGAGCGGATAATCATTTCAACACGAAAGCCTTCACACTTCAGACCAACGGTTACCATTGGATCAGGTGTTGCTAACTTCCAGTTAGGGCAGATATCAGCTGTCAAGTCAAGGAACTTGCTTGCAATCTGATTCAGAACCTGTCCTTTGAATGGTATTCCTTTTGGTAATACGACATCGAATGCAGAGATTCTGTCGGTAGCTACCATGACGATGAGGTCGTCGTTGATGTCATACACATCACGTACTTTGCCGTGATACACACTCTTCTGTCCATCAAAATGGAATTCAGTTTTTGTTAATGCTTTCATTGTTTTTATGTTTATAGAGTCCTATCTCTTGTCCGCCTTATCGTGTGCTTCATAAGCATTGACGATACGCGTAACTAGTTTGTGTCTAACAATATCTTTTTTATCGAGATTGATAACAGATATACCTTCTACATGATTTAAGATAGAGAGAGCTTCTTTCAATCCACTCTTCTCAGCGTGTGGCAAGTCTATCTGTGTCAAGTCACCTGTAATAATCATCTTTGTATTCCATCCCATACGAGTAAGGAACATACGGATTTGAGCAGGTGTAGTGTTTTGCGCTTCATCGAGAATAACTACAGCATCACTCAGTGTTCGACCTCGCATAAAAGCTAATGGCGCAATCTGAATAATATGTTTATCCATCATATCTTGTAGCTTAACTGCAGGGATCATATCCTCCAAAGCATCGTATAAGGGCTGTAGATATGGATCTATCTTATCCTTCATATCACCTGGTAAGAATCCTAGTTTCTCACCAGCCTCAACTGCTGGACGTGAAAGAATAATCTTCTTTGCAGCCTTCTCCTTTAGTGCTTTAACAGCTAAGGCAATGCTTAGATACGTCTTACCTGTTCCAGCTGGTCCAACGGCAAATATCATATCATGTTTATCAAAGGCATCTATTAGCTGTTGTTGATTTTCGGATCTACCTTTGATAGGTCTACCTGCTACAGAATAAACAAGGACGTCCTTCACCGCATCAGCCTTCGTTTTCCTACCTTTCACGATGTCAAGGATGTCCTCTTCTGTAATGGTATTATACCTTACAATATGCTTGCGCATAGTCTCAATGTCCTCTTCTATTTTCGCCATCTCTTCCTCGTCGCCCAAGATACGGATAACATTATCTCGTGCAACGATTCTCAACTTAGGGAAGAGGGACTTAATCATTTGGAGATGCCCGTTGCTAACTCCATAGAAGACTACAGGGTCTATGTCCTCAAGAACTATATGCTTTTCTATCAATGCTGTCTGTTTTATATATTATGGTGACAAAGTTACTATAAATTAGTGATACCTGCAAATAATTCTTAATTCATAATTAGGATAGCTTACATTCTTATTTGCTTTCCTCTTTTCTTATTACCTTTGTAGCAATGAAAAGGAAATCAAAGATTAATAAAAGGCGTTTATTAGTAGTATTCATAGGGATAACACTCTTTTTTATTACCATTAAGTTATTGTTCCCATCTATTATTCCGTTTGGGCATAAGACGGAGAATGTGAAAAATGGTAAGATGACGGAAGAAGAGCGTAGGAGAGCTGATTCAATCAAAATAATATCCCAATCTACTCCCGATAGGATGAAGTTATCTTCGTTTTATAAGTCGGGTGGTGCGTTGAAGAAGAATAGGATAGTTGGTGTAAGAGATTATGACGAGAGTTTCCCCGACTCCCAATCTTTGCAATTAGCCTCAGCCTTCCATTATGGTGTTCGACCTGTTGCTAATCGTCAAGATGCGGAGAAACGTAAGAACGAGTTAGTATATATAGGAAGTAATCCTTACTATGATTTAAAGAAACTCAATAGCAGTGTTCCTTATCTTGTGCCCCGTGCGGCTGTTTTACTTCAAGATATAGCGCGCACCTTCATGGATAGCTTGCAAGCCAAAGGTGTTCCTATCAATAAAATATTAGTATCTAGTGTGCTACGAACGAAAGAGGATGTTGATAAACTGCGTCAGCATAACCATAATGCAACCTCTAATAGTTGTCATTTATATGGTACAACTTTCGATATAGCCTATAATCGCTACGCTACTGTCACTCGTCCGGTGAGGAATGATACTCTGAAATGGGTGTTAAGTGAGGTACTTAATGACTTACGTAAGCAAGGGCGATGCTATATTAAGCATGAGAAATTGCAAGGATGTTTCCATATTACGGTGAAATAGCTTGTACCTAACAACATACGAGAAGGCGCCTTTCAGAGACATAGAAAGGCGTCTTTTACGTTTTATAAGTCATGGATGTATTATAAGTTCATTATCCGCATATAGGGATGATATATATAAGGTAATGATTCTTTTTTAATTGTAGGAATAAGGAGGGGTAAAGAGGGGAGAAATGTGAGTAGGTTTTAGGAAAATATATTTTACATATTTCTTTTCTGTCCTATCAAATTCTAGCGAACTTACTGGCATCTCAATGAGATGAATTAAGCGATTTATTGAAATCGTACCTCCATTTTGTGCAAATCATACCTCTGTTTTTAGTAAAACGAACCTCTATTTCCGATAAAACGATAGTACTTTTTGCCTAAAACGATACTACTTTTCACTTAAAACGATAGTACTTTTTATCCAGAAATAAGCATCGTTTTTGTAATTATCTGTATATCAGTAGTTTATAAGATACTATCGAAATTCTCTATTTAAGCGCATATTTGAGGGCGAATAGAGCCTTCTATCAGAAAAACGCAATTAGAGATAGGGAAAATGATAATATTCTATTACAAATATAGCTCTCACTGATTCCTTTAAAATCAGATTAGAAATAGGGCGAATTATACTTGTTTTAAGGGAACAGAATAGGAAGTAAAACTTGATTTACTAGTGCGATTTTAGATATTTCAACCACGCATAAGGTTTGCGAGTCGCTAGGTAATGAAGGTTATTCATATTAGAATACGCCTCTCGTTCGAATGATAAATTCATATATGCACGACCTGGTAGGGGGATTCGAATGAGCCACTCAATGAAATACCATAGATAAAAGGGCAAAACGAGCATTTCAATCATTTGGTGTGTATGGATTTTTTCATGATTGATAAGCTCCTTTGTAAGTTTTACTTCAGGATGAACGAAAAGAAACCCAAGAATATTGATGGCATCATAATTCTTGGGTGGTAAGTATTTTGTTCTGATTATTTTCATTACTCCATCTCGATTGATTCAACATGAGGCTTAGGCGCCGATGGTGAAGGGGTAGGATTTGGCGAAGTTGAAGGAGTTTCCGGCTCGTTGTTCCCCTCATTTGTTGAGCTTGAAGCCTCACTATGACTGCGATTGTGGCGGACGTGACTGCGTCCTCGAATACTATTATATACCTTTTCAGCCTGCTGTTCCTCAAGTTTGTCGGTTGAATTAGTCTTTGCAGTATCTATCGCAACCGTATCAAACTTAGCCTTGTTTGTCTCCGCTAAGTTAGAATCAGGCTCAATCGCCGTTTGCGTATATTCGGGATCATTCTTGTGCTGGGCGTAATAGATGAATCCAAAAGCCACAAGGAATATTGTTCCTAAGACGATAAAGGCAACCATTCCTCTGCCAAGAGTAGGTTCGTCTTTGTCTTTATTCGGCATAGGTTTGCCATTTTTTATATCATTTTGCTCCATCTTGTTGCCTTCATTATTATTTTCAGAACTATTCATATCCATTGTTTTACTTGTGATTTTGGCAACAAAGGTAAGTGAAAAGGTAGAGATTCCAAAACGATTTAGGTTTTTATTCATTTGTTCTTTTCTTTTTTGTACCTTTGCAATCGAATTTAGAAGATATCATACTGGAAAAAGATATGAAGAAGTGGTTAGTAATTATTTGTTTCCTTACCTGTTGGCTGGGTGCATCAGCGCAAAATTTGCGTGATGTTTGGATAGATATGCCTGATACAATCTCTCCTTATTTGAATAAGAGTTTGCGTACAGAGCTAGCTGATTATGTAAAAATGGGCGTTGATCCTGCCGTGAAAAATCTATTGGATGATACGACACGGATAGAACGCATGACAAAAAACTATATGCTTGTTCAGTTGAGCAAGGCTAGTTCTTTGGAAATAAAGTTATTAGATAATTCAACTATTGCGTTGGTTCAGACTTGGAAAGGTCCTGTCGCTGAGAGTAAACTAAGTCTGTTTAATCAGCAATGGCAGGCACAAGCAATGGTGATTCTCCCTCAAGAAACGATAGAAAAACCTGACACAATTAGTGAAATGGAGTGGAATGATATAAAGTCGTTAATGACTCCTCGCCTGAAAGAATTACATCTTAACGCAGATGATAACTCTCTGTTGGTGAGTTTTAACTATCCGCTCTTATCGAAAGAAGATAGAAAGCGAGTGGAACCTTATATAAAACCGATGGTTTTGCATTGGACGGGTAAGGATTTCCGTTAGTAAAAATGATTTTAAGATTTGGTGGTTTCTTAAAAAGTTACTACTTTTGTCGGCACAAAATTAATAGCTGAAGACATGAATTTGAAGGTACGTTTGGCCTTAATGAACTTCTTGGAGTTCGCAGTTTGGGGAGCCTATTTGACCTCTATGGGTCGTTATTTGGGTAATATTGGTATAGGTTCGGAGATTGGTTTGTTCTATTCTATGCAAGGAGTTGTATCAATTTTTATGCCTGCATTGATGGGAATTGTCGCAGACCGATGGATACCAGCCCAAAGACTCTTAGGTTTCTGTCATTTACTTGCAGGAGTTTTCATGTTTGCCACGGCAGGTTATGGTTTGAGTGTAGGTGAGCATGCCAACTTTACCACTATCTTTACCCTTTATTCTTTATCAGTTGCCTTCTATATGCCTACATTGGCTTTGTCAAATTCAGTTGCATATAGTGCGTTGACTAATGCGGGAATGGATACCGTGAAGGACTTTCCACCGATTCGTGTATTCGGAACGATTGGTTTTATCCTTACAATGTGGCTGGTTGATATTATGGGATTCCAGAGCAATCAGAACCAATTTATCACATCAGGCATTGTAAGTATCATTCTTTTCCTTTACACTTTTACGTTACCGAACTGCGCAGTTAGTAAAGGTACGGAGCAGAAAAGCTTCATTGATGCCTTCGGATTGCGTGCCTTTTCCCTCTTTAAGCAAAAGAAGATGGCAGTGTTCTTTGTCTTTTCTATGCTTTTGGGAGTAAGTCTTCAGATTACGAATAGTTTTGCAAACCCCTTCTTATTTAGTTTTGGAGCTCAACCCGAGTTTGCCGATACATTCGGAGTGCAGCATGCGAATATCCTAATCAGTCTTTCTCAGATTAGTGAAACCTGCTGTATTCTATTGATTCCATTCTTTATGCGCCATTACGGAATAAAGAATGTGATGTTGATTGCCATGTTTGCTTGGGTATTGCGATTTGGATTGTTCGGCGTTGGTAATCCAGGCTTCCCTGGTATTTTGCTATTTGTCCTTTCAATGATTGTATATGGAGTAGCTTTCGACTTCTTTAATATCTCGGGTTCATTGTTCGTTGATAATAGTACGGAGCCATCTCTTCGTTCATCTGCACAAGGATTATTCATGTTGATGACAAATGGTATAGGTGCAACAATCGGAACGCTAGCTGCTCAAGCACTTGTAAATTCATACACTTATCCCAAGGTGGTGGGTTCGGATACATTGACCGTGGGTGATTGGTCATCTTGTTGGTTCATCTTTGCAGGTTATGCCTTTGTTGTAGGTGTTTGTTTTGCATTGATATTCCGTCCTAAGAAAGCATAAACTTTTTGGACAATATATAGATGGGTAAAGTTCAATTAATACATGTTGGTGTTTCTCAGATTGTAGGAGGTTCTGAATTTGGACTTCTCGTTCTTTCAGATATGTCAGAGAGTCGGCAGATAGCTATTGTCTGTGATGAGCACATGGAGTATCAATTTGGACTTAGAACAGATGAAAAGATAAATACGGAGCGGCTATTACCAGAGGTGCTTTGCAGTATTAATCCGTCTATGACAAGCGAGCATTATGAGATTCTGTTTAATTCAGTTTTGAATGGGCAATATAAAGCCTTACTTGTAAATAAGGACGATTTGAGTCTTACCCCTATGCGTGCTTCTGATGCTATCCTTTTAGCTCATATAGCTAAATTGAATCTCTTTATGGAAGAAAATCTCTTTAATCGGCAAAGTGTTCCTTGTGGTCCTTCTAAGAATAGGTTGGCAGTTCCCATTAATACCTTGACTTTGGAGATGTTGAAGAAAGCATTAGACAAAGCTATCGAAGAAGAGAATTATGAGTTAGCTTCAATGTTAAGGGATGAATTAAATCAAAGAGATAAGAGTAATAATGAGGGGTAATGCTCTTTTTATTCCTTAAAGGTTGAAAACAAGGATAAGATAAGTAGGAGAAGTCATATATAAATAATGAAAGAAGTTAGATATTTCTTTGTTCCTAATGCTAATGTGGAGAAAGAACTTCCAACAGAGGAAGCGATTCATGCTTTGCGTGTGCTTAGATTGAAAGAAGGTGATGAGATATTCTTGATGGATGGTGAGGGATGTTTCTATCAAGCTGAGGTTTCATTGGCTACATCAAAGAAATGTTTCTATACAATCAAACAAATATTAAAGCAAGAACCTACTTGGCATGGGAGAATTCATTTAGCTATTGCACCAACGAAAGACATGGGACGCATGGAATGGATGACAGAGAAAGCCACAGAAATCGGCTTCGATGAGATTACCTTCTTAAATTGTAAGTTCTCTGAGCGAAAGGTTTTGCGTACTGATCGCATAGAAAAGATAGTGGTATCTGCTATGAAACAAAGTCATAAGGCTTGGAAACCTATTGTAAATGATATGACTCCTTTCTGTAATTTTATTGATAATCATACCTGTGATGGGCAGAAGTATATTTGTCATTGTTACTCAGAAATATTGAAAGATGACTTCTTTTCTCTTATTAATAGCTCTTCTGAAAGTACCCACTTGGTGTCTGAAGACGACCATTCTCTCAATAATGATATTACTGTTTTAGTTGGTCCAGAGGGTGATTTCTCTATAGAGGAGGTTCGTTATGCTATTAATCATGGGTTCAAGAGCGTAACTTTAGGTAATAGTCGTTTGCGTACGGAGACCGCAGGGCTTAGTGCCGTAATAATGTCACAGCTTGCACGAAGAGTGTAAGCTGTTTTTGTTTATAATAGGAATGTATATATTCCTTTTAAAAACGTATGATAATAATAGATGAAAGTAAAGAATTAGAATATTAAAAGGTTATGATTAGCAATATAGTAAGATAGAGAGCTTCATGGAAATAACTTCTCCGTGATATAGACTTAAAAACAATTTCACATTTCTCATGTAAGTATCAATTATTTTATTTATATTTGCAACATATTTTAAATATCGTTATTATTTCATTTTAATCTCTTAGCAAACTATGCAAAAAAGATTACTTTTCTTGGTTACGTTGTTGCTAGCAATGACAACTACTGTTATGGCTCAGATAACGACATCAGGAATCAGTGGTAGAGTGACGTCTCAAGGTGAAGACGTAATTGGGGCAACTGTTACAGCTACGCACCTACCATCAGGAACTATTTACCGGGCTGTAACTAACATTGATGGTCGCTACACTATTCAGGGTATGCGCGTTGGTGGTCCTTACAAAATTCAAGTGGCTTATATTGGTCAAAAGACTAAGACATTTGAAAATGTAACGCTTCGTCTTGGTGAGACGGAGGATCTTTCTTGTTCACTTCAAGATGATTCTAAGGAACTTCAAGAAGTTGTTGTAACTGGTAATGCGGGCGTCAATGGGACGAAGACGGGAGCAGCACAGAGTATCTCGTCTAAGCAAATTGCAGACATGCCAAGTATTACTCATGGTATTGCTGATGTAGCTCGTCTTAATCCTCAGCTTACGACATCAAGTAATGGTGCCATGTCATTTGCAGGTGCTAGCAATCGTTATAATTCATTTATGATTGATGGTGCAATGAATAATGACGTGTTTGGTTTAGCAGCTGGTGGTTCTAATGGTGGTCAGGCTGGCACACAACCTGTATCAATGGAAACAATTGAGCAAATCCAAGTAAATGTTGCTCCATTCGATGTTCGTCAGAGTGGTTTCACAGGTGGTTCAATCAATGCTATTACTAAGTCTGGTACTAACCAGTTCCATGGTAGTGTCTATGGATTTGGTAACAACCAAAGTCTCATAGGTCATCATTATCCATACTCTGATGGAACAGGTTATGCGCCAAAATATCAGAAACAGGAGCAGTATCAATGGGGTGTAACATTGGGTGGTCCTATTATTAAGAACAAGTTGTTCTTCTTTGTAAACTATGAGAATGCAAATAAGACTTATCCAAATCTTAATGGCTATCGTCAAACAGGCTCACGTGTAAATCCAGATGAAGCTGATGATGTTCTTCAGAAGGTTAAGGATATGGCTCAACGTCAAGGATTATCGTATGATGGTACCTTCGCAAACCCTGATATCTACACGAAGAGTAATAAATTAGGTGCAAAGATTGAC
Organism: Prevotella sp. 20925_1_30; assembly: GCF_041433025.1. Classification (NCBI taxonomy): domain Bacteria; kingdom Pseudomonadati; phylum Bacteroidota; class Bacteroidia; order Bacteroidales; family Prevotellaceae; genus Prevotella; species Prevotella sp. 20925_1_30. The sequence continues at coordinate 26,168 of NZ_JAPWAR010000017.1, forward strand.
TGGAATATCAATGACTTCAATAAGTTCTCTTTCCGTTGGAGCTATGTAGATGCTAAGCAATTGAATGTTGTAAGTTCTTCTTCTTCTCTTAATGATGATCATTATTACTTCCCATTTACTAGTAAGACGAACTCTTTCACAGCAGAATTACAGAGCCGTATCTCTCCTACAATAAGTAATGAGGCACGTGTAAGCTATGTACGTGTTCGCGATAAGCGCAATGTTGCTTCTGCATTCCCTATGATTTCTTTGCAAGTAACTGGTGGATCAGTAAATATTGGTAACGAACGCTCTTCAATGGCTAACTCTCTTGACCAGGATATCTATACTGTAGAAGATAACTTGACTTGGTATAAGGGTAATCATACCTTTACTTTCGGTACTCATAATGAGTTTTATAAGTTTGCTAACCTATTTATCCAGGATGCAAATGGATCTTATAATTTTACTGATAAGGCGCATTTCGATAAGTATTATGCAGACTTTGTGGCTGGTACAATTGATCCAAACTATAACTACTTCCGTCAGTATCGTTATGGTGTAGCAAATGTTGATGTTACAGGTGACCCACGTTGGAAGACGCCTTTCTCTGCTGGTCAGCTTGGTTTCTATGCACAAGATAAGTGGCATATTACTCCATCTTTTCAATTGACTTATGGCTTGCGCATGGAGATTCCTCTCTTCTTCAAGACTCCAACGGCCAATGAACCTTTCAATACTTATGCTGCACAGCATAATTGGGACGTTCGTACAAATCATAAACTTTCTAGTACTCCTTTGTGGAGTCCACGCGTTGGTTTCCGTTGGGATATTAATAAGGATCGTCAGTTTATTCTCCGTGGTGGATTGGGTATCTTCACAGGACGTATACCATACGTATGGATTAGTAACAACTTCGCAAAGACTGGTTTGCAGATGCAGACCTATTCTGTAAATAATCCTAAGGGATTGGAGCTTATTCTTAATCCTAATGGGCAAGAAGCTAATGCTACTCGATTGAGAGCTGCAGGTAGTCAGGAAGTAAATGTGTTTGAAGATAAGTTCAAGTTTGCCCAGACTCTGAAAGCTAACTTAGGCTTTGATTTCCATCTTCTAGGTATTGATTGGACAGCAGAAGCCCTTTACTCAAAGACTTTGAACGATATCTATTATAAGAATCTTGCTGTTGATAAGACTGGACAAACATTTGCGCAGGTTACTGGTTATGAATGGGATAATCGTCCAATGTATGAACGCACAACTACTGGAAGTCCTTTCTCTTATGTTTATGCACTCTATAATACAAGTAAAGGTTACACAACTAGTCTTTCATTAAAGGGTGAGAAGCACTTTAACTTTGGGCTCGATCTTATGGCAAGTTACACATGGACTCGTTCTATGAGTGTTAATAGTGGAACTTCATCAGTTGCTGGTAGTAACTGGATGTATAATGCAACTTATCGTGATGTTAATGATCCTGAACTTAGTCTTAGTGCATATAACGTTCCTCATCGTCTTCAAGCAAGTGCTTATTATCATATAAACTATGGTGTACAGAAACAGTGGGAGACAACTATCGGTTTGATTTATCAAGGTCGTAGTGGATCTCCTTATGTGATTGAAGTTTATGGTGACATGAATGGTGATGGGGCTAATGGTAATGACTTGATGTGGATACCAACAGATGCTCAAATCGATCGCATGAAATTTGCGAGTGGTGTAAAAGTTAATAATAGTAAGGATATTTATCCATTGATTACAAAAGTACTTGGTTCTGGCTTCAATGGAACTCTCACAGAGGCACAGCAACGCTCTTTGATGAAGCAATGGATAGCAGATGACTCTTATATGAATCATCATCGTGGTGAATATTTCAAGCGTTATGCTGATAACCTTGCTTTTGAGAATCACTTTGACGTACACCTCGCACAGAAGTATAGCTTCAAAGTTGCAGGTCAAACTAATTCTCTTGAATTAAGTTTGGATATTATAAATATTGGCAATCTCTTGAATAAAGATTGGGGACATACTTATGGCGACGAGTTTGGTCGTTACTTTAGTCCTTTCAATTATGAAGGTAATGGAGTATTCAAATTTGATGGTACACACGTTGCACGAAACTATGATACATATTATAGCCGTTGGCGTGGTCAGCTAGGCTTACGTTATACCTTTTAATTAAGAGTATTCAATTCTTGTAATTTGTTAGCGACTCTCCTAGTAATCATCTAGCGACTTCCTAACAAATTGCACATTCTTTCTAGTGCTAATCCCCCAATAACTTCCCAGCAAAAAGTACATTTTACTCCCCTCTCCATTCGGAGAGGGGTTGGGGGTGAGGCTTTTTCTTTTGTTTTTATTTGGCTAGTTAATTTATTCTTCTTACCTTTGCCGCCGTGAAAGAATTAGCAATGACATATCAAATGAATGAAGTACTGCAAAGAATTATTCGATTCTTTGCATCTTTTTGCACTTTATCTTTGGTCAATCCAAATAATTTGCTAACACACACACACAATATGCGCACCTAGCGTCTAATAACACATTTTTTCTTCTCGCATACGCGCGCGCGAAGCGTGTCGTAACCCCTGTAAACAAAGGACTTCTAGGAGTTTCCTTTGTTCGCTTTTTTATGCCCTTTTGCGAACTCTATTTTGAGCAAAATAAGAACAAAATAACAGCTATTTTAATCAATAAACAAGTAGGATACGCTGACTACGTATCCCTTAAAATTAAACGAAATGATGGTAATTGAAAGAAAGATTTATCAAAAGCCCCAGTGCAACATTGTTTGTACGGAGACAGAAGCTCTCTTGGTTCATGCCAGTGGTAATGCCGGTACAATTCAACCTGGTATAGTAACAGGCGATGCAAAACGTAATTTTTTTAACGATGAAGAGGAAGACCAAGGTGGGGACTTCTTGGAATAGTACGGAAAACGATTAAGAATTATCAGAAAGGAAAAGAAATGAATAAGTTTATGAAGAGAACGACTATAGGTTCAGTAATGCGAGGTATATGTTACGGCTTCGCAGCTTTATTGTTTGCTGCCAGCTGTGCTAATGATGATGTTGCACAGGATGAAAAGCAGAAGAAAGATAATATTTCAGCTGGTACAACTGTCTTTACAGGTACGTCTCAACCAGATGCAACAACACGTACAGCCATCCTTAACCATACAAAGGGCACAGGTGCTTCCGTAAATTGGAGCAGTACGGACAAGATATGGGTAAAAGATGATGGAGGAAATTGGCAGCAGAGTGCTACGGCGACAATACCTTCGGCAGCAAACTTGTCTTTTGCTAAGTTCTCGTTGTCTGGCACATATACAGGGGCTTCACATGATATTATTTACACCAATACGGCTGTTACAGGCTCACAACCACAAGTAGAGATTAAAGCAACACAAACGCAGTCTGCCCCAAATAACTTTGATCATGCTGGGGAATCGGGAGATTGCGGAATAGCAACAGGTAATAAAGCTGGTAATGATTATACATTCACACTTAACCATAAAGCTTCCTATCTTTGCTTAATTCCTCGTACAAACAACGAATATGTAAAGCGTAGCAAGTTGATTAAGGTTGAGATTATGAGCGATGATGAGATTGCTGGAACTTACAATATGGCTGCTGATGGCACACTTACGCTTGCTTCAGGTGGTTCTAAGACGATTACTGTAACAACTGGTTCGGGCTTCGCAATAGATAATGCCGCTGATGATATGAGCAAGAATGCTACTTATGCAGTCGTTGCTCCTGGTACTCACACTTTCCGTATTCGCTACTGGCTTCGCAATACAACTGATAATCCAGACGGAACGATAGAGGGAACGGTATCAAAGATTGTTACCCTTAACTGTACAGCTGGTTCTATCCATGATATAACCGCTAATCTTGATCCGTTTGATTACGATGGCGATCATTACACCGAATGGGATGCACAGGAACAATACTGGAAAGGGGATGAGTGGAATAAAGGTGGTAGTCAACCAACAATAAATGGAAATGGCAATTATCAAATTCACATCTCCCCCGACCCTCGCAGTTTTCATGGAGGGGATCATAATGTAGTAGCAACAAATTTATGCTCAATTGCACCTAATGCCAATGAGATCTCTTGGTACTGTATGCATGGCGACCCCCGTTGGGATGCAGATGAATTGTGGACAACTATGGGACACTTATACAAAGGTGGTATGTGGTTCTTAAAGCATGATAAGATATCTGGCTATTCGAAGACGCTGGCTTACAATGGAAGAAATGATTTATATAGCATAAGTAACACGCATCTAATTCAAAATCTTCCTTCTACTACTAATGCAAAGGATTATTTTTACTTGCCGGCTTTGGGTTACTATTCTAATGGAACATTGTATGATGTTGGTAAGCAAGGTTATTATTGGTCTTCTAATATTGTGGATTTTGATGAAACAACTGCATTCCTGTTGAATTTTAGTAATACTAGTGCTGATGTTAATCCCTATTTCATGCGTCAAGCAGGATTAAGGGTAACGGCATTTGAGTAATCCTTGCGATTGAACTTCTTAAGAAAGCATCATTTTAGCCCTCTCCGTTAGAGAGGAGTGCCTAATGAGGAGAATTTTAGCAGAATGCGTATTCCGTCGCTGCGCTCACCGCATCTACACACAGGCGGATGCGTATCTACGGACTGCTAGATACGTATTGCGCAGTTGCTAGATGCGTATCTAACGGCAACGCTCACCGCATCTGACAGCACGTAGATACGTATTCGGCAGTAAGGCAATACGTATCTGGCAGGAGGGGGATGCTGAAAGGGTGAGAAAATGAAGCGGTGAGAGGAGGAAAATAAATTAAGAAAATAGAATGGGGCAGCATGAAGATGCAGCGAACAGAAGCAGAGGCGTGCTGCCCTACGCTATGATAAACAATAGTTATTTAATAATTTAAAAACCTAAGAATCATGAGATTTAAATTAGTTCAGAAGAAGAATCCGCAGAAGCGGGAGGAAGTGAAGTATTATGCCAATGCAGTAAACGTTGGGCATAAGTCGCTGGATGACATTGCACGTGACATTGCGGGGCGTTCGTCCTTGACACGTGGTGATGTGTCGAATGTGTTGTATAACTTTATTGATTGTTTGCCACATTACCTCCGTGATGGTTTTAGTATTCAGCTAGGTAATTTCGGTTCAATGCGTGTCACGTTGTCGAGCAAAGGAGCGGAAACTGAAAAAGCTTTTAAGACCGAGACGATTAAGCCTCGTGTGGTCTTCACGCCGGGAACGGAATTGAAGCGTGAGTTGGCTGCAAACTCTTACGAATCGTTGAGGAAGAAAGAAGAAGAGGAAAAAAGCCTCACCCCCGCCCCCTCTCCAAAAGGCGAGGGGAGTGAAGACCACACAGGACCACAGGCAGGGTGAGTTATGATATGTACCACGGGAGCATTTAAGATTGATTCAGGATATCAATCGTTCTGTAATAAGACAATCGATTATATTAATTGTGAAATTAATGTCTTTCAAAACTAGTGTATTAATTTGGTTCTCTCGCTTCCGTGGTACACTGCCTCACCCCCAACCCCTCTCCCGAGGGAGAGGGGAGTGCCTAACGGGGTGCAGTTAGGAAGGAGGACTTAATAGGATGAGGGTGTGTCAAAAAAGCATTTGCATTTTGGTACACTCTTCTTTTTTAGTACCTTTGCATCATAATTAAAACTCAAACATTATGATTATTGATTTCGATAAGATTGTTGAAGAGCATATAGAAGGCTTCAAAGGTGGAAAAGGGAAACTTGATATGCGTGCGTTTGTTGATGATAAGGCTCGTATCATGTATTCAACATTACGACCTGGTGCATGTAGTGGAAAGCATCAACATGTTGGTACTTTTGAAGCGATGTTTGTTATCAGTGGCGAATTAACTGTACATTATGATGATTGTATGGAGGTTGCAAGGGTGGGGCAGTTACATTATTGTCCAGAGGGACACTTCCATTGGTTTGAGAATTGTACAGATCATGATGTTGTATATCTTGCTATTGTACCAACATTGGGATAGTAATTGCTAGTAGGAGTATAAAAACAATTAGCGGCAGACAATAATGTCTGCCGCTAATTGTTTTTATCTTTCTTACTTTTATCATCTCTCCATTACACCTTCAATATACAATCGGGTCATTTCATTTTTACCATTGGTGCGCACGGTGATACTCTTCTTAAAGTGTCCTGCAAATTTTCCAGTACCATTGTAGGTTACGTCAATACTACCTTTTTGTCCAGGAGCGATAGGACGCTTGTCATAGCGTGGGATAGTACATCCACAGCTTGCAATAACTTGATTGATGACTAGCGGCGCATTACCAATATTTGTGAAAGTGAATGTTGTTTTTTGTACGGGACTACTCTCCTTAAATGTTCCGAAATCATGAGTTACCTTATCAAATTTAATCTCAGCTTGATTCTGTGCAACTGCAAAAGTTACTCCCATAACTAGTAGGAGTGTCATTAATAAGAGCTTTTTCATATTATATATCCTTTAGTTGTTTCTTATTATTATGGTGCAAATTTAGTTAGAAAGTTTATAGTTTCCATGAAGTTTCACAATAATTAAGTAGGAATTATTAAATATTAGTCATCAAATTGGCATTAGGACTGAAAGTTTTGTTTGCATTCTTATATTTTTATAAGGTAACTCCTGTTTCTCATTTAAAGTTAGTATCTTTGCATAACTTTATAGTTCAGAGGATAAATATAATCAACATAATCAATTATGTATAGAACGAATACTTGTGGAGAGCTGCGCCTTTCGGATGCAGGCAAGGAAGTAACCCTAGCTGGCTGGGTACAGCGCTCGCGTAAAATGGGAGGTATGACCTTTATTGACCTCCGTGATCGCTATGGTATTACTCAGTTGGTTTTTAATGAAGCAGATGATGCTAGTCTGTGTGGTGAAGCCAACAAGTTGGGACGTGAATATTGTATTCAGGTAAAAGGTATTGTTAGCGAGCGACAGAGTAAGAATAACAAGATTCTTACAGGTGATATTGAAATTATAGCAAAGGATTTGAATGTATTAAGTCCTTCTTTGACACCTCCTTTCACCATTGAGGATAATACTGATGGTGGTGATGATTTGCGAATGAAGTATCGCTATCTTGATCTTCGTCGTGAAGTTGTACGTAAGAATCTTGAGTTACGTCATAGAATGACAATCCTTATCCGTAACTTCCTCGATTCACAGAAATTTATGGAAGTGGAAACTCCAATTCTTATTGGTTCTACGCCAGAAGGAGCTCGCGACTTCGTTGTTCCATCACGTATGAACCCTGGACAATTCTATGCTTTACCACAGAGTCCACAAACTTTGAAGCAATTATTGATGGTAGCAGGTTTCGATCGTTACTTCCAAATTGCAAAGTGTTTCCGTGATGAAGACTTGCGTGCCGATCGTCAGCCAGAGTTTACTCAGATTGATTGTGAGATGTCGTTTGTAGATCAAGATGATGTTATCAATCTGTTTGAGGAAATGGCTCGTCATCTCTTCCGTGAGATTCGTGGTGTTGAACTTCCTAAGCTAGAACAGATGACATGGCATGAGGCTATGAAACGTTTTGGTTCTGATAAACCAGACTTGCGCTTTGGTATGGAGTTCGTTGAATTGATGGATGAGTTGAAAGGTACTGGATCTTTCTCTGTATTCGATGAAGCTAATTATATTGGCGGTATCGTCGTTCCTGGTTGTGCTGATTATAGTCGTAAGCAGCTCAATGAACTTACAGATTTTGTTAAGCGTCCACAGGTTGGAGCACATGGTCTTGTGTTTATCAAGTATAACACGGATGGAACTGTTAAGAGCTCTATTGATAAGTTCTATACACCAGAGCAATTAAATAAGGTAAAGGAGACAACTGGTGCCAAAGATGGTGATCTTGTTTTGATCTTATCAGGTGATAATGCAAATAAGACACGTGTTCAGCTCTGTTCTCTACGTCTTGAGATGGGTGATCGTTTAGGTCTTCGTGATAAGAATGTATTTAAGTGTCTTTGGATTGTTGATTTCCCATTGTTTGAGTGGAGCGATGAAGAACAAAGACTTATGGCAACCCACCACCCATTTACAATGCCTAATCCTGATGATATTCCATTGTTGGATGAGCATCCAGAGCAAGTACGTGCTAAGGCTTACGACTTTGTTTGCAATGGAATTGAAGTTGGTGGAGGTTCACTCCGTATTCATGATACTCAATTACAAGAGAAGATGTTTGAGGTTCTTGGCTTTACTCCAGAACGTGCAGAAGCACAATTTGGTTTCTTGATGAATGCCTTTAAGTATGGAGCACCACCTCATGCAGGTCTTGCTTTCGGTCTTGATCGTTTCGTAAGTATTCTTGCTGGTCTTGATTCTATTCGTGATTGCATTGCCTTCCCTAAGAATAATAGTGGTCGTGATGTGATGTTAGATGCTCCTTCTGCTGTAGATCAGAAGCAATTAGACGAATTGGAGATCAAGCTTGACATAAAAGATTAGTCATATTGTTGATTTATATCAATAAAATCAATGTTGTTGAAATTAATCCATTCGTATCAGCTTACTTTTTGTAAAATGTATTTAAGACTTTAGGATATTTGATGTATCTTTGTAAGCAAATACTAATAAATAGTGATTTGGTCAAAAAGAATGAGACTTTAATTTTGTAAGATTATGACAGAAAAGAAAGAAGTTAAGTCTGCTCCTAAGGCGGCAGCAAAGAAAGCCACTACCAGAAAGTCAGCTTCAAAGGCTACAGCCATTGCTATCAACGAAGTAAATGTTGGTTACCGAGCAGGTGATGTTTACAATGCGCTTGCAGCTGAAGAAAAAGCTCTCAGTGTAGCAGAGATTGCAAAGGCAGCTAGTATTTCTACCGAAGAAGTTTATTTGGGTATTGGTTGGCTTTTAAAGGAAGGAAAAGTTAAGGACGAGGGCAATAAAGTTACACTTGCCTAATCGAATACATTAACATTAGAATAGAAAGGGAGCCGTATGAAAGTGTATTGACTCCCTTTTTTATATGCAATACGATAAAGAAATAATCCGCGTGCTTGTTGAAGCTGGTGAAGAGGGGCTTTCTGTTTGGAAAATCTCCCATCATGTTTATAATGCTTGCAATTCTCTTTTCCATCCAATAATACAAGACGATGTACGTAAATATGTGCAAGGTTATCTCTTGAAGAATAGTAAATTACCCAGTTCTTTGATAGAGAGAGTTAGGAAAGGCATCTATCGTCTCAATGCAAGTAATAGCTTTTCACAGCAATTCATTCTTCAATTTCGTGATGAGAAAGAGGATTCTACGATAGAAAAGCCAACGAAAGACCAAAGTCTTTCATTATTTTAAAAACTCTATCATCTAAATGCCAGTTAAACAAGAAAAAGTCCTCATAAGCTGGTCATTATATTTTTTATTTGTATATTTGCAAATATATTAATTTCAGACACAATCTATGGCACAATCGGATAATCATCTTGTTATTATGGCTGGCGGCGTTGGTAGTCGATTCTGGCCAATGAGTACAACAGAGCACCCTAAACAGTTTATTGATGTCTTAGGAGTTGGGAGGACTCTTGTGCAATTAACTTATGATCGTTTTGAGGGCGTGGTTTCTCCAGATAATGTTTGGGTAGTAACCAATCAGAAGTATGTCGACTTAGTTCATGAGCAACTGCCAGAGATACCACTGAATCACATTCTAAGTGAGCCTTGCCGTCGTAACACAGCTCCCTGCATTGCCTATGTTAGTTGGCGTATTAAGAAAGAAAATCCTAAGGCTAACATCGTAGTTTCTCCAAGTGATCATATTGTTATGGACAATACGGAGTTCAGACGTGTTGTTACGAATTGTATGAAGTTTACAGCGGAAACAGATGCTATTGTTACGTTGGGAATGAAACCAACACGTCCAGAAACAGGTTATGGTTATATTCAGGCTGATCTTTCAAATGCTTCTGCACGTAACAAGGAGATTTATCGTGTTGATCACTTCCGTGAGAAGCCAGACCTTGAGACGGCTGAACAATATATTCGTCAAAATAATTTCTTTTGGAATGCTGGTATCTTCATTTGGAGTGCATCAACAATCGTAAATGCTTTCCGTATTTATCAGCCGAGTGTCGCCCGTGTGTTTGAGAGGATTATGGATGTGCTTGGCACTGCTGAGGAGCAACGTATCATTGATGAGGTATATCCTGAATGTGAGAATATTTCTGTTGATTATGCCATTATGGAGCGTGCTGAAGAGATTTTTGTCTGTCCAGCATCTTTTGGATGGAGCGACTTAGGCACTTGGGGCTCTCTTCTTGCGCAGAGTCAGCATGATTTATATGGGAATGCGACCATTGGTAAAGAGATACATCTCTTTGATAGTCGGAATTGTATCGTCCACACAACAGAGGAACGCAAAGTGGTGATTCAAGGTTTGGATGGCTATATTGTTGCGGAACAAGGAGGTAAATTACTGATTTGTAAACTCTCTGAAGAACAAAGATTGAAGCAATTTACGGGGGAAGGATAAGGTTTTTATCTTCCCACCATATATTTGAAAACTTATATCCACATAGTATGTGTAATATCTTTTGAAGCACATAATATGTGGATATATTAGTAAAATGAGTTGAGCAACAGAATTATTTTACGAATTTAGAATAAGCGTTTTAAGTCTTTATATCATTTGATTATTCGTCTTTATGGGTTTAATGAAGTTACTTCCAAAGATTGTTTTTTTCATTTCTGTAAATCTTTCTTGTCCATTAATAGCACAGGTTCCAACGTTAGTAAGAGTCAATCCTCAGCATTATTTCCATCAAAATTTGCCGAAAGGTAATTATAGTGGTCTGACATGGTTAGGTGGTAATTCTTATGCCGTGGTATCTGATAAGGCAGAGAAAAGTGGCTTCTTTATTTTTCATATACAACTTGATAGTATAACCGGCGATATTCGCAATATAACTTCTGATGGCTTTCGTGCATCTTCCGATGGAAATCATGATGAGGAGGGGATTGCTTTCTTACCAAAAGATAGTACAATTTTTATTTCTAGAGAGGCTGATAATAGTATTTTAGAATATGATTTGCATGGACAGCTAACTGGTAGACGTCTCAAAGTACCCTCTATTTTCAATGGTTCTACGGCACAATATGGCTTTGAAGCACTTACTTATAACAAGAAAACCCACTTGTTTTGGACCACTTCAGAGAGTACTTTACGATGTGATGGTGCGCAGGCTAATCCTCAAAATCAAGTTTGTAATCGCTTACGTCTACAAAGTTTTGATGAAAACCTACTGCCTCAAACTGAATATGCCTATCGTATGGATAGTCCAAAGACAAAGAAGAATGCCTCTAATTATGCTATGGGGGTGCCTGCTTTGACAGCTTTAAATGATGGGCGATTACTTGTTTTAGAACGAGAGTTCCTAGTAACTCAAGGTAAATTAGGTTCATTTGTCATCAATAAAATCTATTGCGTCAATCCAAACGTAGGTATTTCTGTCTCTCCCGATACAGCCCTTCAATCTGATTCGCCCTATCTTGCGAAGACATTAATAGCCGAATGGAAAACGACTTTAAGCTTATTTTGTCAAGATTTGGCTAACTATGAAGGTATGTGCCTTGGTCCTCAACTTGCAAATGGTAGTCAGGTTCTTGTCCTTTGTGCGGATAGTCAAAACCAGTATGGAGGTGTTTTGCGTGATTGGTTTCGTACGATTGTTATTCGTTAGCCGTCTGTTTTGTTTGTGAATATCCTTTACATTTACTTTTTTCAATCTAGCTTTTATAACAAGACATTATTCGTAAAAAATAAGTGCTAGGTAGCTTTTTTAAAAAACGTATATAGGTTTTTGGCAAATCGTACCTCCGTTTTTCATAAATTGTACCTCCGTTTTTCTCAAAATGTATATAGGTTTTTGCTAAAAAGTAGGTCAGTTTTCGACAAAAAGTATATACATTTTGACTAAAAAGTATAGTATTTCTGATTTGAAAGATTATACTTTTTTCCTAAGACATTGATTATTAGTTCGTTATCTTTCTGTTAAGAACTTCTCTGTAATTTGAATATTTGAGGGCGATTATAGGAGTCTTGAATAATATCGCAGCTATGGGTATTCAAATTAGCAATATTCTATTACAAAAATGATTTGAATAAAATCCTCTTATCCGCTCACCTTTACTTGTCATTTAGTTATAGAACTAACTTGGAGATAAGACAGAATTTTATTCAAATCATTGATTACAATATTGAGAATAGGGGAGTGTTGCCCTTAGTTTTCCCGTGTTTTACTTCATCTTTTTATGGAGCTTCCGCAGAGCTTTATTGCGTATTTGTCGTACACGTTCGCGCTTTAATCCCATATCTTCGGCTATTTCTGCCATTGTGTAGTGTGTGCCATTAAGCCCATAAATAGCCGATATGATTTTCTTTTCCCTTTCGTTGAGTTCGTTCAAGCCTTTTTGAATCTCAAAACTTAGTAATTCTTTGTTCAAATGCTCGTCAGTCTTTGGCGTATCCTCATTTTCTAATACGTGTTGTAGAGTGAAGTTATTGCTACTACCTACAGGGATGGGTTGGTCAATAGAGATAGCACGAGATCGTTTTTGTTCAAATTTACTCTTCTCGTCTTTAGGCAATTTATAGAGCGAAACCTGTTCTTTTATTGCCTCTTCCATAGCCTTTCTGATATAAGGTGCGGCATAAGTAACGAAGCGCACCCCTTTCGTTCCATCGAATTTCTGGGCAGCGTGCATCATTCCTATGTTACCTTCGCTGACTAAATCATCTTCTCCTAGCCCTTGATTCCTATATTGATGTGCCAGTGAGACTACAAACTTTAGATTAGCTTTTGTCAACTTTTCTAATGCTTTGGCATCACCTAACTTAATCTTAGAAGCAAGTAATTGTTCTTCCTTATCAGTTAAGAGTTGCTCTTGTATGATTTCTTCTATATATTTCTCGTTTACACTCATGATACACAATATTTAAAGTTGAAGATTTATATATATTGACAATATGGAATTACTTCTCTTGTTGGTTCTTCTTGCGTTTGATATACCATTTAACAAGGAAGTAAATGCACGCAATGAGTACTAGGACAATGAGTCCAATCTTGATATATTCTCCATATTCAAGAATCTTTTCTTCGAGTTGTTCTTCTGGAACAAACGAGTGCATATAATGACCTAATAATGCGAGAATACTATGCCATGCACCAGCGCCGATTGTTGTATAGAGAAGGAAGCGCCAATAACTCATCTTCGCAAGTCCGGCAGGGATAGAAATAAGGTGACGTATACCAGGAAGTAATCGCCCCGTGATGGTTGCTACCAATCCATGTTTATCAAAATATTTCTCGCTCTTTTCTACTTTCTCTTGATTGAGCAGGCACATGTGTCCCCATTTACTATTTGCGAATTTGTAAATAAGAGGTCGTCCGAGATACCATCCTGCGAGATAATTGATAGTAGCACCGCAATCAGCTCCTAGCGTTGCAAAGAGAATGACAAGCCACATATCAAGATTTCCGCCTGCTGCATGATAGGCGGCAGGTGCAACCACTAACTCTGATGGTACGGGGATGACCGTACTTTCTAAAAGCATCAAGAGAAAGATGGTGCCATAGTTAAGGTGTCCGAGTAGGGTTGTGATAAAACTCATAATTGTGTTCTAATTAATTAATATAATTGTTATTTCAAATGTTGATACTTGGGTAATCTTTTATATCTGTTCCTGGGGGGTAGAGGTCAGACAAAACATCTTGACATTCCCTGGTATTCCGTTCTATTGCTATTTGAAGAAATTGCTTATATTCCTCCGTTTTTTTGAGTTCATAGCAGCAACGTGCTAAATAAGCAAAACCTTCAGTCCAATCCTTCGCTGCGTTTGGTAAATAATTAATAAGAATACGATAAGTTAATTCAAAGTATCCATTATCAAATATTGAGATAGCCACATTGATAAGTGCCTGATCTTTATTTTCAGATTCGGTTATAGATTGGAAATAGAAGTCTAATGCTTCCTTAGGGTGACCAAGAATCAGATAGAGATGACCAATGGTGACATCAATAATACTGAAGTCAACATGGTGACAAGTCTGCCGATATTGTTGGTAATATTTCAGTGATTCAACAAAATTATCCAGAGAGAAAAGTCCATTTGCTTTGTTAAGTAAGGCCTCTTCATCATTAGGATTTATAGCCAGTGCGTATTCGCTGGATGTAATGGCTCCCTGAACATCATTGCGCAGGAATTGTATTTGGGTAAGTTGATTCCAATACGCACAAGAGTAAGGATTGCCGTCGATGAGTTCGTTAATAAGGGTTTCGCTAGCTTCATATTTACCTTGCCCTTTAAGAATACGAACTTTAATCTCTTTGTATTCATCCTCATTAATCATAGTAGATTGATTCAGCCATTTCTCAGCATAATCAATCTCTTCATAATCAGCGAAAAGAGCCGCCGCATCTATTACAAACTCCTCATGATCATCCTCGTCTATTACATTATCATATTGCTCTTGCAGATATTGGTCGGCTTTGCTCACCTGATTATCCGCAATCATAATTTCAGCTTTTAGATAGAGATAGTCTAAATCACTCTTATCGACGATTGTTTCTGCAATTTCATTTGCAAGTGTTGGATTATTGTAAGTGAGTAGAGCCATTCTCGCTTTAAATGCTAATGGCGCAGTCGCTGTGGGATAAAGGTGATTCGTGTAATTAGCAGTCTCTAGTGCTTTTTCATCTTGTCCAATGGAATAATAATATTCAGCAACATCAGTGAGATCCTCGGAATCAAGGAACTCACTGATGTTATTGTCTCGCAACTCTTCATATCTTTGAAGAAGTCGTTTGAACTTTTTGCTTTGATAATATATATCCAAATTACTTTCTAATGAGTGTTATGCTTTTGCCTTCTTGGTCCAGGTATCTTTTAGCCCTACAGTCTTGTTGAATACAAGGTGGTCTGTAGTAGAATCTGGATCAAGCATAAAGTAACCTGTGCGTTGGAACTGGAGATAATCTCCTGGTTTCTTCTCTGCAAGGAACTTTTCTACATAGCATTCAGTGCGTACTGATAGACTTTGAGGATTTAATAAATCACGGAAGTCACGCTCATCGGCAGATGGATTCTCTACGTTGAAGAGACGATCGTACTCACGAACCTCAGCCTTTAAGCAGTGGTCTGCGCTTACCCAATGGAGAGTTCCCTTTACTTTACGATCAGAACCAGGCATACCGCTCTTGCTGTTCTCATCATATTCTGCCTGAATCTCAATGATATTACCTTCGGCATCCTTTGTACAACCTGTACATTTAATAATATAAGCGTTCTTTAAACGTACTTCCTTACCAGGGGTCATACGGAAGAACTTCTTAGGAGCATCTTCCATGAAGTCTGCACGCTCAATCCAAAGATTCTTTGAGAATGTGATAGTATGTTTACCATCTGCCTCATTCTCTGGATTGTTTATAGCCTCCATCTCCTCTGTCTTATCTTCTGGATAGTTGGTAATGACAAGTTTAACAGGATCAAGAACAGCACTAACACGTGTAGCTTTCTTATTTAAATCATCACGTACAGCCGCTTCCAATAAAGCAACGTCATTGAGCGCATCAAACTTTGTATAACCAATAGAGTCAATGAAGTTGCGGATTGATTCTGGAGAATAACCACGACGGCGCATACCACATAGGGTAGGCATACGGGGATCGTCCCAACCATTAACGAGATGTTCGTCTACAAGTGTATGGAGTTTGCGCTTAGACATTACTGTATATGTAAGGTTTAAGCGGTTAAACTCAATCTGCCTTGGACGATTGTCATGTAGATTGTCTGCTGTTCCGTCACATTCTTTGAGGAAGTCTACAAACTTATCATAGAGTGGGCGATGTGGTACAAACTCGAGTGTACAGATAGAGTGGGTGACACCTTCGAAGTAATCACTCTGACCATGTGCAAAATCATACATTGGATAGCAATGCCATTTTGTACCAGTTCTGTGATGTGGTATCTGGATGATTCGATAGATAATAGGATCACGGAAGTGCATGTTAGGGTTAGCCATATCTAACTTTGCACGTAACACCATACTTCCTTCTACAGCTTCTGGGGTATTCATCTTTTCGAATAGGGCAAGGTTTTCCTCAATTGGACGATTTCGATAAGGAGAAGCTGTACCAGGTGTTGTAGGTGTTCCCTTCTGTTCTGCAATCTGCTCAGCTGTTTGTTCGTCTACGTATGCTAAACCTTTTTTTATCATCCAGATGGCAAAGTCCCAAAGTTTCTCAAAGTAGTCACTTGCATAATAGATATTGCCCCATTTGAATCCGAGCCAACTAATATCATGGAGGATATTCTCTACATATTCATTATTCTCTTTACTTGGATTGGTATCATCAAAACGTAGATTACAAACACCATTATAATGTTCTGCAACACCAAAATCCATGCAAATAGCTTTTGCATGTCCTATGTGGAGATAGCCGTTTGGCTCTGGTGGGAAACGAGTTTGAATGCGTCCTCCGTTCTTACCTTCTGCAAGATCTTCCTCTACCAGTTGTTCTACAAAGCTTAAACTTCGCTTCTCTTCATTGGTGTTATTCTCTATCGTAGTCATATTTTCTTGTTTATTATTTAGTTGCAAAGTTACTTATTTTTTCTCGTTTATGATAATGTTTCCTAGAAATTAATAAAGTCGAAATAAGCATTTATTTATATTGTTCGATACAAATATCCATTTTGTCGTTATGCTCTTTGATTGTATATAGAAAATTATTAATACCTTGTGTTAATTATCTGATATGTAATAAAAAAATAATATTTTATAATAAAAATAGTTGTGGAAAAGTTTGTGGGAGAAAAAAAAATACCTTATCTTTGCAATCGTTATCCTGAATACAATCTTTTTACCTTAAAAGAACTAATACCTATTGAGATTGAATGCCTGTCGCTGTGAAGCGTTAGGCATTTTTATTTTATCATTGTCCTAAAGGTGATTGTTCTTTGTATGAAATGATGGTTCATCTGTTTAATAAGCATAGATGATTACTAAGAAATTCTTTTATCAGAAATGATGTTTTTGATTGTTTATAGTGGAAAAGTTCTTTATTATATGTATGTTACGTGTAATTTAAAAAGAATTCTTTTCTTGTGAGTTGTGTTTTCTCGTATAGATAATGTAACTTTGCAAGAAACTTATTAATTATGAAGAATTTTTTTAAGGACTTGAGGCGAAAGGACCACCCACATGTATTGGGTGCCTTGGATATTTTTAAATATATTGGACCTGGATTATTAGTTACTGTTGGGTTTATTGATCCTGGAAATTGGGCAAGTAACTTTGCAGCAGGATCGGAATATGGTTATGCCTTATTGTGGGTTGTTACCTTATCAACTATTATGTTGATAGCATTACAGCATAATGTTGCGCACTTGGGCATTGTGACGGGTTTATGTTTGAGTGAAGCTGCTGTGAAGTATGCTCCTAAATGGGTGGGGCGACCTATTATTATTAGTGCGATTCTTGCTAGTATATCGACATCGCTTGCCGAAATACTAGGTGGAGCAATTGCTTTGCAGATGTTATTCGGAATGAGTATTCCAACAGGTTCCGTACTTACTACTGTGGCTGTTCTTATCATGCTCTTTACAAATAGCTACAAGAAGATGGAACGTGCCATTATTGGTTTTGTATCAATGATTGGACTTTCATTTATATATGAGTTGTTCTTGGTTGACATTCATTGGCCGTCAGCAATCGAAGGAGCTTTTGTGCCAACTGTTCCTCAAGGATCCCTCTTAATTATTATGAGCGTATTGGGAGCCGTTGTAATGCCTCATAATCTTTTTCTCCATTCCGAGATTGTTCAGAGCCGTGAGATACATTTAAAAGGTGACGAGCGCATTCTGCATATGTTAAAGTATGAGTTTGTTGACACCTTATTTTCGATGATAATAGGTTGGGCAATCAATTCAGCTATGATTTTATTAGCGGCGACAACCTTCTTTTCACATGGTCAGCATGTAGAAGAACTCTCTCAAGCACAAGCAATGTTACAGCCTCTATTGGGTAATAATGCAGCAAATATTTTTGCTATAGCCTTGTTATTGGCTGGAATCTCTAGCACAATTACAAGTGGAATGGCAGCAGGTAGTATCTTTTCTGGCTTGTTTGGTGAGTCATATAATGCAAAAGATACACACTCGATCTTAGGAATTGTTTTGTCATTAGGCGTAGCTCTTTTGATCATATTCTTTATTGGCGATCCTTTTAAAGGTTTAATCATCTCGCAGATGTTCCTATCAGTGCAACTTCCTTTTACTGTTTTCTTACAAGTGGGCTTAACATCTTCTAAGCGTGTCATGGGTAAATATGCCAATAGCAAAATCAATATGATCTTCTTGTATTCATTGGCAGGCATTGTTACATTATTGAATATTTGGCTATTGTTTGAGAGTGTATAGAGTATGTGGTGTAAGCAAGTAACTATTTTGAAATTTTATTTTATAGTTAAAAGTGTAACTGATTTATTATTTTAACGATAAGACTGTTCTTCCCAATGGCAGGTATATATGGTGATTATAATGGTTATCTTGATAAGGTAGGAAGCCAAGGTGGTCGGTTAAAATTCATTGTGCTTTAACCTTTTGTTCTCTCTTGTTCTTTGATAGGTTAAGACTTCACAATTAGAATAATTGTGAATAGTTCGTGACAGATTGACTATTATTAGTTTTTGTATAAGTCAACTTTTACTAAGGATAATTATCCAAGGTTATCAACCTGAATCAGGAATTTATATAATGAATTAAGATGGGGTTAATATTCTTCGCGAACAATTTCAATATTCTTCGCGAACAATTTTGATTTTCTTCGCGAAGAATTTTATGTGCTTCTTAGTTGATTGAGTTCAAGTATATAAAAGCCCATCAACCTGCATCTTCTTCTTTATTTTCGATTGCCTTTGACGAAAGTATATTTCGTGGGGCACGGGAGTACATCTTGTGGGGCACGAAAGTATATATTGTCAATGACGAAAGTATATATTGTCATACACAGGATTCAAGGTGCATCTCTATTTGTGTATGAAAGCTTATACTAGGGAATTAAAAAAACTTCTGAAAAACCAGATGGCTGGCGTTTCAGAAGTAGAAATTATGTATAGCTAATTGTTGCGTTATTTTATTCCACGCTCATTGAGAGCTTTGGCATATTTTGCAGCATTCTCTTGATGCTCTTGATAAGTTTTTGCAAAGTTATGCGTTCCGCTAAAGTCTTCTTTTGCGCACATATAGATGTAGTCATGATGTACATAATTCAAAACGGCGTTAATGGCTGCAACAGAAGGTATGCGGATGGGACCAGGTGGTAAGCCACGATACTTGTATGTGTTGTAGGGATTATCAATGGTAAGCCACTTTTGGTATATGCGATGTGCTGTAAAGTTTTTAGTGGCAAACTTTATTGTTGGGTCAGCCTGTAGTGGCATATTGATGTGCAGACGATTGATATACATACCAGCGATTTTTGGCATTTCTGCAACATTTGATGTCTCTTCGTCAACGATACTTGCGAGTGTAATTACTTCACTCTGTGTTAGACCTGCGGCTTTCGCTTTTTCTTTCCGTTCGAATGTCCAGAACTTTTTATTTTCTTCAGACATCTTGTCTAGAAACTTGTCTACGGATGTGTCCCAATAGAAGTCGTATGTGTTAGGGATAAACATTGCAGGAATTGTTTCAGGTGTGAAGCCATATTTCTTACATGTGGCAGGTGAAGTTAGTCGTGCAAGTAGTTCACTGCGTGTAAACATCATTTTACTGCTTATCTCTTTAGCTAAATCATTAAGCGTTCTAACTGGTTTAATAGTTAGTTTGACAGGAGCTTGCAAGCCGTTTCTTATATGTCTGAATGTTTGAAGTGAACCAGCTGAACCTACAGCAAACCTACCTGTTCGGATATTATCCCCATAGCCAGTGATTTTAGCTAACTGTTTGAATACCCAAAAGGCTTGTGGAGTAGAGAGTGGTTGCAGCTTAGTGTAGACAGAATCAGTGTTATCATTCTGATCAATCAGAATATATTGCTCTTTCCCTGTTCGCGACATTCCTGAAAAGAAAAGAAAGTAAATGATACCGATTAGTACGACAGCAATAGTTGTGAGTACCAATTTCTTTTTCGATTTCTTGTTATTCTTCGATTTGTTTGCCATCTTGTTATGCTTAATTTATCAATGTTGCAAAGTTACATAATTCTCCATTAAAAGTGTTGTTGTATGTGATATAGATCGATACTTTTTTTGAAATTTAAGAGAAAAGATAGTCTGTTTTCTCTATTATTGCGTAATTTTGTCCATCGTAAAACAAGGGATAATGAAGGATTTTAATACTTATATTTTCGATTTAGATGGGACGCTGTTAAGTAGTTTAGAGGATTTAGCAGCAAGTACGAATTATGCATTGCGATGGGCAGGAATGCCAGAAAGGACATTGGAAGAGGTTCGTATGTTTGTTGGTAATGGAGTTAAACTTCTGATGGAGCGTGCTATTCCTGATGGTCAGCAAAACCCTCGCTTTGAAGAAGTGTATGCAAAGTTTCGTGAGCACTATTTGAAGCACAATCTGGATAGGACCCGTCCTTATGATGGTGTATTGGAACTTCTTGCAGAGTTAAAACGGCGTGGAAAGAAACTTGCTATAGTAAGTAATAAGTTTTATGCAGCTACACAGGATCTTGCTCATCATTTCTTTGCTGACACGATAGAAGTAGCTATTGGGGAACGAGAGAATATTCGTAAGAAACCAGCTCCTGATACAGTTCTCGAAGCACTTCGTCAGTTAGGTGTATCTAAAGACGGGGCTGTTTATATCGGTGATAGTGATGTAGATGTTATGACGGCAAAGAATAGTGGATTGCCTTGTATTAGTGTTCTTTGGGGCTTCCGAGATAAAGAATTCTTGATAGAACATGGTGCAACCTTGTTTGTGGAGTCACCACATGAGATACTGGCTAAGCTCTAAAACGATTTTTGTCATGCTGTAAATTATGAATCTATTGTTATAAGATTTAATTTACGACATGACAAAAATGAATATTTTATCTGCTTTGTTATAAAGTTCCTTTAATCATCGAGCAGTGTAGATGAACGTACACGGCTTAGCGTCTCAGGTGTCATCTGCAAATAACTTGCAATGTAAACGAGTGGTGCTCGAAGTACGACTTGTGGATTTAGTTTACACATTCTCTTGTATCGAGCTTGTGCGGTTTCAAATCGAACAAGGTCTGCGTGTATCTGTGAAATGATTAGACTCTCTTCAAGGATTTTACGATACAGAATCTGTATGTTTACATTATGCAAAGCTACTTGTTCTAGTCTCTGTTTAGGGAGAGCATAAATAAGTGTTGGTTCCAATGCCTCCACCTGTAATTTTGTTGGTTCTTCTTGGAAGAGACTTTCGATACACATTATAACACCATGATCTTCTCCAAGGTGTTCTGTTATCTCTTTACCATTCTTAAAATAGAACTGACGTACAAGTCCTTTTTCTATATAATAAAAGTGCTTGCATACTTCTCCTTCATTGAGAATCATCTGTCCTTTGCTGAATTTCATTGGTACTAGGATACTCTCGAGGACATCTAATTCCTCGTGAGTCATAGTACTATATTTGCGTGCTAATTCACGTGCAATATCTCTAGTATCATTTGCTAATTCTTTCATTTTCCTATCCTTTCTTTTTCTTATCCTTTAGTCTAATTTCAATACAGCAAGGAATGCTTTTTGTGGAACCTGTACATTCCCTATCTGTTTCATACGTTTTTTACCTTTCTTCTGTTTCTCCAAAAGTTTACGTTTACGGCTAATATCGCCTCCATAACATTTAGCGGTAACGTCCTTTCGTACCTGCTTAACAGTCTCTCTTGCGACAATCTTAGCCCCGATAGCAGCTTGTATTGCAATGTCGAACTGTTGGCGAGGAATCAGATCCTTTAGTTTCTCACACATTCTTCTCCCGAATGTGACTGCGTTACTCTCGTGTGTTAATGTAGAAAGAGCATCTACAGGCTCGCCATTTAACAGTATATCGAGCTTTGCTAGTTTGGATGGGCGGAAAGAATCTATATGATAATCAAACGAGGCATAACCTTTTGAAATACTCTTTAATTTGTCATAAAAATCAATCACAATCTCACCAAGAGGAATCATGAAGATTAGTTCAAGACGATTACCACTTACATAGTTCTGACTTACTAATTCACCACGTTTATCAAGGCACAAAGTCATGATAGGACCAATATAGTCACTTGAAGTGATGATAGAAGCCCTTATAAAAGGTTCTTCAATATGATCGATCATGGTTTGATCTGGTAAACCTGAAGGATTATGAACTTCCTTCTCGTTGCCTTGCTTGTCATAAACCATGTAGCTAACATTCGGAACTGTGGTAATTACGTCCATATTAAATTCACGATCTAATCGTTCCTGCACAATCTCCATGTGCAGTAAACCGAGGAATCCACAACGGAATCCAAATCCTAGAGCCTGTGAACTTTCTGGTTGGAATGTAAGTGAGGCATCGTTAAGTTGTAATTTCTCTAGAGAGGCACGAAGATTCTCATAATCGTTTGGATCAATAGGGTAGACGCCTGCGAAAACCATAGGCTTTACTTCTTGGAATCCCTCGATAGCATGCTTGCAAGGAGCATCAATGTGAGTAACAGTATCACCAACCTTTACCTCCGTTGCATTTTTTATGCCAGATATAATATAACCCACTTCACCTGTCGAAAGTTGTTTGGTGGGTACCATATCCATTTTCAATACACCCACTTCGTCAGCAGTATATTCCATCCCCGTTTGAACGAACTTTACTTTATCGCCCTTCTTTATGACACCATTGTCGACCTTGCAAAGGGTAATAATACCACGGAAGGAGTTGAAAATAGAATCAAAGATAAGAGCTTGTAAAGGAGCATTTACATCCCCTTTGGGAGATGGGATACGTTTAATAATTGCCTCAAGTATCTCAGAAACGCCTTCACCTGTCTTTCCGCTTGCCCTAATAATATCTTCAGGATCACAACCAATCAAGTCGACAATCTCATCTTCAACTTCTTCTGGCATTGCGTTAGGCATATCAATCTTATTGATGACAGGGATAATCTCTAGATTGTGGTCGATGGCCATATAAAGATTTGATATTGTCTGAGCCTGTACACCCTGAGTCGCATCAACAATGAGTAAAGCCCCTTCGCAAGCAGCAATACTACGTGACACCTCATAAGAAAAGTCGACGTGTCCTGGAGTATCAATAAGGTTTAATACATATTTCTCCTTATCGAAAGTATATTCCATTTGAATGGCATGACTCTTAATCGTGATGCCACGCTCACGCTCCAAATCCATGTCGTCAAGCATCTGTCCTTCAGTAATCTTGATTGTTTGGGTGTATTCAAGAAGGCGATCGGCCAAAGTAGATTTACCATGGTCAATGTGGGCAATAATGCAGAAATTTCTTATATGATCCATCAGTTCGTTCTATAATTTGAGATGCAAATATAATCATAAATTCTGAGAATGTGGAATGATAAATTAGGAAATTAGCTATTTTTTGTTATCTTTGCAAAGAATATTTGATAGAGAATTATGCTCGTTGGGAATCTACTTTATGATATATTCCAATGAAATAATAATAAAAGAATTAATTATGAAGCGTTTATTCTATTTTGCTTTAATGGTGGCACTTTGTTCTTCTTGTCATAGGAGCTTAGAAGATAGAGCAGCTCAGGAATGTAAAGAATATACAGAGAAGAAATGTCCAACTCCAGTAGTAGATAATGTACGGTTGGATAGTATGGTCTTTGAATCGACTACTCGAACCATTCATTATTATAATACGCTTGTTGGTACAGCTGATAATAGATTGGTTATTGATAAACAACAAGGTAAATTACGGCAAGCCTTGAAAGAAGGGTTAAGATCAGATGCAGGAACGAAAGCTTATAAAGATGCAGGCTTTAATTTCCAATATACCTACCATTCTGAAAAGAAGCCTTCAGAAGTGTTGTTTGATGCAACTTATACTACAAAAGATTATCAATAGATAGATTCTTTATTAAATTCAGGATAATTGATAGTGCAGACATCATGTGTTCCACATTCAAAGACTTATATTGCCATAGATCTTAAATCGTTCTATGCCAGTGTGGAGTGTGTTGAGCGTGGCTTGAATCCTTTGACAACTAATCTTGTCGTCGCAGATGTCAGTAGAACGGAAAAGACAATTTGTTTAGCTGTATCACCTTCTCTTAAATCTTATGGTTTACCAGGGCGTGCACGTTTATTTGAGGTTGTTCAACGTTTGCGCGAAGTCAATAATAAACGTAAGGAAGAATTGTTAGAAGGAGGCTTTACTGGTAAGTCTTCCAATGCAATTGATTTAGAACAACATAAGGATTGGGAAGTTGATTATATCACGGCAGTCCCAAGAATGGCGCATTACATTCAACATAGTGCCAAGATATATAGTATCTATTTGCGATACGTAGCACCAGAGGATATACATGTGTATTCGATAGATGAGGTTTTTATAGATGCCACACCTTATCTTTATAGTTCTAAACTATCAGCCCATGATTTTGCAATGAAGATGATTCGTGATGTTCTTCGTGAGACAGGGATAACAGCTACGGCGGGTATAGGAACTAACTTATATCTTTGTAAGGTGGCGATGGATATCGTGGCAAAGCATATACCTGCTGATAAGGATGGAGTTAGAATTGCAGAATTAGATGAACATAGTTATCGTAAAAATCTATGGAATCATAAACCACTTACAGACTTTTGGCGTGTAGGGCATGGTATTGCCCAACAATTATATCCTTATGGAATTGACACTATGGGCAAGATAGCTCGTTGGTCTCTTGAACATGAAGAATTATTTTATAAGCTCTTTGGCGTTAATGCAGAATTATTGATAGATCATGCTTGGGGCTGGGAACCATGTACAATGGAAATGGTAAAAGTTTATCGTCCAGAATGTAATTCTATGAGTAGTGGGCAAGTATTACATGAAGCTTATACTTTTCAGAAAGCAAAAGTTGTTGTACAAGAGATGGTTGATGCCTTATCTTTAGATTTAGTTGAGAAACGTTGTGTTGCAGATCAACTTGTTCTTTATGTTGGATATGATAAAGATAGTTTGATATCAACGAAGGTAAATGATTATACTGGTCCGATATCTAAAGATTGGTATGGACGTAAAGTTCCTAAACATGCTCATGGTTCCGCTACTTTTCCTCATTTTACTTCTTCTTCACATATAATGACTCAAACAGTTTTAAAACTTTATGAAGAGATTGTTGATAGAAGATTGCTTATTAGACGAGTAAATATTTCATTGAATCATGTACTTCGAGAAGAATTTATCAATAATAGAACTCCAGAACCTGTTGAGTTGGATCTTTTTGCAGATAATGATACCTTAATAAAGAAGCGTGAAAAAGAAAGGAAAGAACTAGCACGTGAACGGAGAATGCAAGAAACGATATTAAATATTAAACAACGCTTTGGTAAGAATTCACTATTGCGAGGATTAAATTTTGAAGAAGGTTCTACGGCACGTGAACGTAATAAACAAATTGGAGGACATAAAGCATGACAGATAAGTATGATGACATAATCAATCTCCCTCATCATGTCTCTAAACGACATCCACGGATGAGTCTTTATAACCGAGCCGCACAATTTGCGCCTTTTGCTGCGCTTACTGGATATGAGGAAGCTATTGCGAAAGTTATTCGTGATACAAATACAAAGAAAGAAGATAATGAGATGGATATATAGTGCTATGCTTTATATCGAAGACTTACATTATTAAGTTTATCTCTTTGTGAATCTTATATTATCATACCCTACAAGTTTATCTGTCCTTCCTCCTTGTGGGCGGAAATAAATAAGAGCTTGATAGCTATTCTCTGTTTGATAATGACTATTATCAATAGTAAAGGGCACTAACTCTCCTTGATTATTTACTGCTATGAATTGATAATTGTAATAACCCAACTTCAAAGGTAAGGCGGTTTCATAGCATTTCTTTGTAGGGTTATAGGTCATTTCATATTGCGGTAATAAGCGACTGTACGTCCAATCACCATTTAAAAAGATATGATAAGGAGCTGGTTCTGGTACATTTAGTTGGAAATGCGTGATAACATAGTCACTTGTTGTATTGCTTTCTATATTATTTGAATTACGGATAAGGAAAGCGCCATCAGCATCCTCTTCGTAGATATAATTTAATAATGGTGTTGTGATAAAAGGATAAGCATGGAAATTACTACCATCCCAAGCCACATGATCTATTCCCATTGACGCAACATCGGTCGAAAGAAGTTCAAATTTACGATATTCGTTGCCTCCCCAGAAGATATAGTCCTTATCATGTATCCATTGTAAACCATTATTCATTACATATTGTGGTTTACTATTCCATCTAGCATCTAGCCAGTTACGGTTTTGTAATACAACAGTTTTAATTTGTTGTTGTGGATTAGAGACTATGTAATTCCCATAATTTACAGCCATTTCAACCTGCTGATTTGCATCATTAATTGTGGCATCCGTTTGAGTTGTCACACTCAGTTTAACGCCCATTGCGTTTTCGGCAGGCTCAATAAGCATAAAGCATGCAGTCAACAAAGGCTTTTTGTTATCATCAAAGACCGTTAATCTGTAATTACCTGAAATCTTTGGTTGACAATCCTTGTTTGGAATTTTCAGATGATAATGTGTGTATAAGGTGTTAGTTAAGGTAGACTCTTTAACATCGTCTATTAAATTATCATTGAGGAATCCGTCGGCAATATCACTATCAAAGAGATTTTCTGATATTTTCCAGTCAGCTTCACAATGTTCTATACTATAAGTCATCCGTCGATAAGTATGCGTAAGATCATCAAAATCAATACTAATCTTGCCGCCGTTTAGATACATTATAGGTAATGTTAGCCAATTCTGATTAGCAACGACCTGCAATGACCGAATATTATTATCGATAATCTCGTGTCTCTGTGCGGAGATACTTATAGGAAGGAATGATAATAAGAGATAATAGGATGTAAGGAGCAGCTGTCTCATGCGTCTTCTTCCAAAATATTTTGAAGGAAACTATCTAAGTCCTTGTCTAGTCCTTGCATAAGATCACCGCCAATGATTCCTAAATCATCATCAACAAGATACAATTCCGTTATACAATTCTTATCATCATCTTCCAAGACAAAGCTATAAGGCTTCATAATAGAAAGATTCTCTATTATATCTTTAACACGATTCATCTCAGAACGTAGTACTAATGCTATCTCTGGATAAAAGTTATCGCTCTTATTATCAATCCATTCTTCGATAACACAACGAGTAATTTCGTTGTCATTATCATCAAATGCCATCAGGTCGCCACTATCTTGAGAAGCGCGTAAATGGAGATCAGTCATAGACAGGTTACAATCACAAGCTGTGAATTTCTGTGCGATTTTCTTTAAGAAACGTTCAATTTGTTGCTGTGTCTGTTCGGTTACATTCATCGTTTGGTATGATATTTATTTATGGGGGCAAATATACAAAAAGTTTTCTGTTTTATATTATCTCGTTGTTTTTTTTACGTTCTTTTTTTGTTGATAATGAAAAAAGCGTTATCTTTGCAACGAAACTTATGGTTTTATTAACCTAAATAGAAGGTAATCTTAAAAAGCAAATGAAACAAACAATTCTTGTTACAGGTGGTACTGGTTTCATTGGTTCTCATACAAGTGTTGAACTGATAGAAGCTGGTTATGATGTCGTTATAGTAGATGACTTATCTAACTCTAAGATTGAGGTATTAGATGGTATTGAAAAGATAACGGGTGTGCGTCCTGCTTTTGAACAGGTAGACCTTCGTGATCGCGAAGCAACAGAAAATGTATTCCGTAAGTATCCTAAGATTGAAGGTATTATCCACTTTGCTGCCTCAAAAGCAGTAGGGGAGAGCGTACAAAAACCATTAATGTACTACAGAAATAATATTGTTTCACTGGTTAATTTACTTGAATTAATGCCAGAATATGGCGTTGAAGGAATTATTTTCTCTAGTTCTTGCACCGTTTATGGTCAGCCAAATCCAGAGAATTTGCCAGTGACAGAAAATGCGCCTCATCAGAAAGCTACCTCGCCTTATGGCAATACAAAGGAGATTAATGAGCAAATTATTCTTGACTACATCCATAGTGGGGCAAACATCAAGAGTATTGTTTTGCGTTATTTCAATCCAATTGGAGCACATCCTTCAGCATTGATTGGTGAATTACCAAATGGAGTTCCTAACAATTTGATACCATTCGTTACGCAAACAGCAATGGGAATCAGAAAAGAATTAACCATCTTCGGTAATGATTATAATACACCTGATGGCACATGTATCCGCGATTATATCTATGTTGTTGATTTAGCCAAGGCGCATGTTGCGGCGATGAAGCGTATCTTAGATAATAAATCAGATAATATTGAATATTTCAACATTGGAACTGGTCACGGCAATACCACTCGTGAGATTGTTGAAACCTTTGAGAAAGCCACGGGCGTGAAGGTGAATTGGAAGTTTGGTACTCGTCGTGAAGGGGATATTGAGAAGATTTGGGGAGATTGCACCAAGGCTAATACTGTATTGGGTTGGAAGGCTGACACCCCTTTATCTGATGTTCTTGCATCTGCCTGGAAATGGCAAGAGAAGCTAAGAGCAGATGGAGTGATGTAATTAAAAGAAAAGATACTGAATTAATTAATTATAATTTTCATATACAATAATTGCGGGGAAACCTGCTTTATTTTGTGTTTGTGTTGTTGTTATCCCTCGATGTGAATCGGGGGATAATTTTGTTTTCTGCTGTAATATCATCAAGTGATGAGGCTATTTGAGGTATCAATAAACTACATTTTCCCAAAAATGAATACGCCACGAGCAAATTGCTCGTGGCGTATTGTTTCTAAGGAATGAGATTTAGCCAACTACTGGTCCATTCTCTTCGTGCTCGTTTTTCTCCTCTTTCATCTTCTTCTTGCTTTTAGGTTTCTCCTGCGCAGCTACGCGGAAGAACTCTACATCCTTGAGTCTTCGGAAATCGGCGGTTGGAGTGAAGAGAATTTGCGTTTTGGAAATACATTCCGAAGGCTTGAAATCTTCTTCTTTCAGCACAGATTTTGAGGTGAATGTGGGTCGGAACGTACCGATTGGTCCCCCGTCGACAATGTAACCTCTCGAACAAAGTTCGTTTAACACTTTGCGGAAACGATAGAATACAGCCGCAATGTCAGCTTGACCAACGGTTGAATCGTCCGCCATGCGATCACATAGTTCATCAAAAGTGATGTGATGTTTCTGACAAACAGGGTGAGCAACGAAGACTTCCTGATTTTTCTTTGTGCCAATACTAACCTTGCGCTTTGTTAATGAGAAATCCATAAGCTAAATGGTTTTTTAATGTGTTTTAAATAAATTAGAGTGGGGTATCTGCACACTTCACAGTACTTACACTCAGATTGTATGCCGCAAATATAATGAAATTATTTGAATAAATAGGCAAAGGAGACATATAATTTTATCTTGTTTTGTAATCCATTTTTCAGAAACCAATATTTAATTTTGAGTGATCGTATATTCATTTCTAAGAAATCGTATATTGGATTTACTAAAAACGTATATACATTTTCGATAAAACGTATATACGTTTTCATCAAAATGTATATACGTTTTTTCTGAATTTATTATTGGTTTTGTATCTCGCTGATAATCAGTAGCTTACGAAGGCATATAAAATGGACTAAAAATGGGTGATTTTCGTGTGCAGAATGACAAAAAAAGAGAGTAGGAATTAAGCCTGCTATTCGCTAATAAGCCTAATTCCTACTCGGATATTGTTAGGTAAAATTAGTTTACTTTTTCCTCAATTCCTCCAAACTTGCTTTGAGAGCTGCAATCTTTTCTTCGGAATCGCTTTGCTTTTTGCGCTCACGTTCGATGACTGCCGCAGGGGCATGAGAAACAAAATTCTCGTTAGATAGCTTCTTCTTGATGCCAGCGAGGAAGCCTTCCAGATGGTTGAGTTCTTTCTCTTGCTTTTCGATTTCGGCTGCAACATCAATCAAATCGCCAACAGGTACGGCAAAACTGTCCGTTCCGACCATGAAGCCTGATGCGTCGCTGGGCTTCTCTGCCACCACTTCGATTGTCTTTAAGTTCGCCATCTTATGGATTACGCTGTTGTATGCCTCGTAGTTATTTTGCCCAATGGCATTGAGTTCGAGTTCAACCTTAGGTGCGATATTCTTCTGATTGCGCACCGTTCTGACACCACCGACGATTGCTTTCACCTGTTCTATGTCTTCGATTAACCGCTCTTCGCCCTTGGTTGGAGCTGGGAGTTTCAGTTCATCGCGCATAATGCTCTCGCTGTCTTTGCGGTCATAGATGTGCTGCCATAGCTCTTCGGTGATGAAAGGCATGAAGGGGTGGAGCATCTTTAACAAAGAATTGAAGAAACGGAGCGTTGCCTCGTAGGTCACTTTGTCGATAGGTTTGCCATATTCTGGCTTAATCATCTCAAGATACCAGCTTGAAAACTCGTCCCAGAAGAGGCGATAGACGGTCATCAATGCCTCGGAAATACGATAGCTCTTGAATTGTTCGTCCATCTCTTTGTTCACAGCTTTCAGTTTGGCATCGAACCATTCAACGGCGATTCGGCTTGCTTGTGGCTGTTCAATATCGGCAGTTTGCCAACCTTGTACGAGGCGGAAGGCATTCCAAATCTTGTTATTGAAGTTACGTCCTTGCTCACAGAGCGTCTCATCGAAGAGAATATCATTGCCGGCTGGGGCTGAAAGCATCATACCCATACGGACGCCATCGGCACCATATTTCTCGATAAGCATAATCGGGTCAGGCGAATTACCAAGACTCTTGCTCATCTTCCGCCCGAGCTTATCGCGCACAATACCCGTGAAATAAACATGCTTGAATGGGAATCTACCACGATATTCATAGCCTGCCATGATCATTCGTGCCACCCAGAAGAAGATAATGTCTGGACCTGTCACGAGATCGCTCGTAGGGTAGTAGTAGTTTATTTCCTCATTATCGGGGTTGTTAATGCCATCAAACACAGAGATTGGCCATAGCCAACTTGAGAACCATGTGTCCATGCAATCGCTTTCCTGCTCTAAATCGGCTGCAGTTACGTTAGGATTCTTCTCTTTTGCGAGTTTCAATGCCTCGTCTGCGGTCTCTGCAACGACTGTTGCGTTCTTACCTTCTGCGTCCTTGAAATAGTAAGCAGGGATGCGATGACCCCACCAAAGTTGGCGACTGATACACCAGTCTTTGATGTTTTCAAGCCAGTGGCGGTAGGTATTTTTATATTTCTTTGGATAGAACTCTATCTCATCGTCCATGACTGGAGCGAGCGCAATGTCGGCAAAGTGCTGCATTTTGAGGAACCATTGTGTAGAGAGTTTCGGCTCGATAGGCACGTTGGTACGCTCCGAGAAGCCTACTTTATTGTCATAGTCTTCTACCTTTTCCATCAAACCAGCCGCCTCTAAGTCCTTAGATATCTGCTTGCGCACGTCCATTCTATCTTGACCTACATACAAACCAGCCGCCTCGGAGATGGTTCCGTTATCATTGAAGATGTCGATTGTTTCTAATCCATGCTTCAAACCGAGCGCATGGTCGTTGACATCGTGTGCAGGAGTAACCTTCAAACAACCTGTTCCGAACTGAATATCGACGTATGAATCCTCAATAACTGGGATTACACGGTTAACCAATGGTACGATGACATGCAAACCTTTGAGCCATGTGTTCTTCACATCTTCTGGATTAATGCACATAGCCGAGTCACCCATAATTGTTTCAGGACGGGTCGTTGCAACCACGGCGTAGTAACCTTTCTCATCTTTGTGCATTACGTTGCCCTCGTCTTTACGCTCCACTTTAGCCTGATCGTCAGCAGCAACATAATATTTAAGGTGATAAAGTTTAGAGTGTTCATCCTTATAAATCACCTCCTCGTCCGATAGAGCAGTCTGTGCCTGTGGGTCCCAATTGACCATTCGTACACCACGATAGATATAACCTTTATTATATAAGTCGCAGAATACCTTAATAACACTCTTACTTCTGGTGTCGTCCATGGTGAAAGCAGTACGATCCCAATCGCAAGAGCAGCCCAAACGGCGTAACTGTTTCAGGATAATACCGCCATGCTCATGCGTCCAATCCCACGCATGCTCAAGGAATTGTTCACGGGTAAGGTCGGTCTTTTTGATGCCTTCCTGCGCCAACTTGTTTACAACCTTTGCTTCGGTGGCAATACTTGCATGATCAGTACCTGGAACCCAGCAAGCATTCTTACCCTCCATGCGCGCACGTCTTACAAGAATGTCCTGAATAGTGTTGTTGAGCATGTGTCCCATGTGGAGTACACCAGTAACATTTGGTGGTGGAATCACCACAGTATAAGGCTCACGCCCATCAGGTTTAGAACTAAATAGCTTATTGTCCAGCCAATACTGGTACCATTTTGATTCCACAACCTGTGGATCATACTTGCTTGCTAATTCCATTGTTTCGTATATTTTTTATTCTTTATTATCATTAAAATACGGTGCAAAAGTACAAAAAATCCGCCTAAAAAGCGTATCTTTGCAACGATATTAGTACTTCCAAACAAGTACTTTAACGTTTATCTTTAACTTTAAACATCAAGACATTGCATACAAAAGAAGAAAAATTAAAAGCCTTTGCACGTTTGTTGGATGTCCAGGAACGTCTTCGCAAGGAGTGCCCTTGGGATAGAAAACAAACCAATGAGAGTCTTCGTCCTAATACTATTGAAGAGACTTTCGAGTTAGCTGATGCACTTCTCAAGAACGATTCAAAGAATATCTGTAAGGAATTGGGCGATGTTATGGAGCACGTTGTGTTCTATTCAATGCTCGGTCAGGAAAAAGAAGAGTTTGATGTTGCTGATGTTTGTAATGCACAATCGGATAAACTCATGTTCAGACATGATTTTATTGATTGGACAGGATGGGAAGTAACACGGCAGGATATGGCTGTAAATGCTAATGGACAGGTGGTTTATAAAGATGAATTGAAACAACAAACAAGCGATAATCAGCAAGCAGCGCCTAATACAGCAACGCAAGTTGAATCTACTTGGGAACAGCGGAAACAGCGCGAAAGAGATGGAAATAAGTCTGTCCTCTCTGGTGTTCCAGAATCATTACCAAGTCTTATAAAGGCTTATCGCATACAAGACAAGGCTCGTAATGTGGGCTTTGATTGGGAAGAAAAAGAGCAGGTATGGGACAAAGTTTATGAAGAGTTAGGCGAATTGAAGGCAGAACTACAGAAAGAAGATAAAGAACGTTCAACCGAAGAGTTTGGCGACTTTATGTTTTCGCTTATCAATGCAGCCCGTCTCTATCATATTAACCCTGATAATGCACTCGAACATACGAATCAGAAGTTTATAAAACGATTTGAATACATCGAAAAGAAAGCGCGTGAAAAAGGTGTCTCTATAAAGGATTTGACACTCGCAGAGATGGATCAATATTGGGAAGAAGCAAAGAAACTATAAGAACTAAAGATATTAAGCACATGAAAAGGAGTTTTTATTTAGTTATTTCATTGATTATCCTTGCTGCTGTTTACGCTTGTAAGGATAATAAGGCAAAGTCATCATTGGCTCAAGCAAGTGGTAGTACCGATTCTTTGACTGTGGGCGATAGTACGGTTTATGGTACTATGGTTGATGGAGGTATGAATTCTTTAATCTTACTTACTGATAAAGGTGATACGGTTGAGTTCTTAGTAAATCCAGATGACACAATTGATGTTGTGAAAGGTGGAAAGATTCACGGCGATCGCTTTGCCGTGATTGGGTATAAGGAATATGGCGATAACTTCATGCGTTCTGCCATTAACCTAACTTCTCTATTAGGAAATTGGACAAGTCTTGATCGCAACTTCGAGATTAAAGAGGGCGGGACGGTTAGTTCCAGTCTTCAATCAGAGAAGAATCCTTGGACTTCATGGAAGATTTGGAATGGTAAGTTGATATTATCAAAAGATACCTTTGACGTTGATAATCTCGGTGCTGACTCACTATCATTAGAAAATCACAATGGTATTTTTGTCTTTACAAGAGGAAAGTAAGATTTAGCTGATAAAACATTATAATGCTCGTGTCGTGTAATAGCTCTTTGAATGAGATTTAGCTAAGCGATTCGAGCATTTTCATATTCGTTAGTATTGCTGTATGGAACCATTTACTGTACGTATTTTAGGCTGTGGAAGTGCCTTACCTACATTGAGACATTATCCTTCTTCGCAGGTTGTTGAACTGAGAGAAAAGCAATTTATGATTGATTGTGGAGAAGGAACGCAGATACAATTACGTAGGTTGCACATCCATTTCTCAAGAATTATAGCTGTATTCATTAGTCATCTTCATGGCGATCATTGTTTTGGATTACCAGGAATGTTGTCTACATTTGGTATGACAGGGCGCACCGCACCTCTACATATCTATGCTCCTTCTTCTTTTGAGCCTATCCTTCAGCAAACACTCGACTTCTTTTGTCAGGGATTAGGGTTTGAAGTAATATTCCATGGCTTAGATACAACTCAACAGAAAGTGATTTATGAAGATCGTAGTCTGACAGTCGAAACGATTCCTTTGCAGCATAGAGTAGAATGTTGTGGATTCCTTTTTAGAGAGAAACAAACGCTTCCGCATATTCGTCGAGATATGATTGATTTCTATCATATCCCAATCAGTCAGATTAATAACATAAAGAATGGTGCTGATTGGATCACTCCAGATGGAGATATTATTCCGAACGACCGACTTACATCGCCTGCTACTCCTGCCCGTAGTTACGCTTATTGTTCCGATACGAGATATATCAAGTCACTTTCTAAGCAAGTTCAAGGAGTTAATACACTTTATCATGAAAGCACATATCTTGCGAAGGATGCCGATCGTGCTAAGCTCTATTGGCATAGTACGTCAGAACAAGCAGCGAAGGTAGCACATGATGCAAAGGTTGGTAAATTACTTTTAGGTCATTATTCCGCTCGATATAATAATGAGGAGTTACTATTAAAAGAATCTCAAGCTATCTTCCCGAATACTATCTTATCACAAGAGGGGATGGTCATTGATGTTTAAGACAAATAGGACACATATTCCTTAATCCCACCTTTATTATATAGTAAACACCTGGTATATCTCTATCTAACCTCTATCCAATCACCAATAAATCCTCCTGTAAATTCTCCTGTAAATCCCCCAGCAAATCCCCTGCAAACAGTACATTCTACTCCCCTCGCCATTACTTCCCGTTGGTCAGTGACCGTTGGTTCGGAGAGGGGGTGAGGCTTTTTTTTCTTCTTTTCCTTGCCCATTCAATTTATTCT
>NZ_JAPWAR010000018.1:0-59525 GCF_041433025.1 Prevotella sp. 20925_1_30
TTTATAATTCATCTCTAACAGCCTTTCCAAATCCGACTCCTTATAGAGTATCTTCCCTGCGAACTGTGTATAGGGAATAATCCTCCTGTCCCGATAGTCCTGCAGGGTGCGGGGGCTGACATACAGCCGTTCGCATACTTCTTTACCTGTGAGGAAGTGCTCACCGCCAAAGAGTGGCTTGTGTGTCTGTGCTACTTCCTTAATTCTCTTGCTTACTCCGCTGATAGCGGACAGCACCACCTGCATGTCGTCAGCCTCCATGTTCAAGTCCTTTACTGATTCCATAATACCCTTGTCTTATTTCTCGTTCTTTTATTTGTCTGTTTTTGATTTCTCCGATTTTGTCTGTAATAGCCATTCCACATCCTCATGCTTGTAATAGCACTTATGTCCTACTTGGGCAAAGGGCAACACACCTGTATCCCGATAATGCTGCAAGGTACGCTTGCTGATATTAAGCAACTTGCACACATCACCATTGTGCAGCCAATCGGTGTGCCTGCTTTGTTCCCCGAATGCCTTGTGGCATGTCTCGGCAAGGCTGAGTATCTCGTTCCTCAGCTTTGCCCAGTTTGAATCCGTAATGATAAAATATCCCATAATTTTATTGTTGTTTTGTTTGTAATTCCTTTTTGTATTGCGCCTTAATGCACGTTTCTGTCTGCAAAAGTATGATGTGTTTGCCATACTTCAAAGCACGAGAGAGCAGCAAGGAAATACAGGGAAAAACAAGGAAAAGACAAAAGGATTGTCGCTCTCTTTCTTTGCCTCCACACTCCATTTTATCATATCCGTTTTATCTGACGCAATGCTATTCGGATTGGAGCAAATAAACACATTCCTTTCTTGCATCATTTCTATACTTGTCCTCTTGTTTGGGGCTTAAATCCATGCTTTCCGACAGTTTCCTACCTGAAATCCGTGAGAAATTCATTGCCAATGTGCGCAACATTATGCAAGCACTCTCCGAATGCTTGGCACTTTCCTGTTCTCTTCATAACTTCACTCTCAGAAACCAAACCAATCATATAATGAAGAAGAATGCAGATAAAGGCAAATTGGAGGGCGGAAACAGCGAACTTCATACAAGAAGGAAGTTTTCCAAGAACTCGAAGATAGAAGCCTATCTCTCCACTCACTACGAGTTCAGATACAATACGGTATTGGGAAGAACCGAATATCGTAGCAAGAATGATGCTCACTTCTCAAAGGTGGGGCGCTATGAAATCAACACGCTCCGCAGGGAACTTGACAACGATGTGGGAATTATCACATCTTCCGACAACCTCTATTCAATTATTGAGAGCAGCTTCTCTCCACGTATCAATCCCATGCAGGAGTATTTCAAAGACTTGCCATCGGTGGATATAAGCAGTAGTTCTCCCTTTGCGTTGAAAGCCATTCCCCACTTGGCAAGTTGTGTGGTCGTGCGCAACTCCGACAAATGGCTACCGTACCTCACCAAGTGGCTCGTGGCAGTGGTTGCCAACGCAATGGACGACCATGAGTGCCGTAACCACACCTGCCTCGTGATGACGGGCGAGCAGGGCAAGTTCAAAACTACATTCTTGGATTTGCTCTGTCCACCTGCCCTGCACGGTTACAGCTACACGGGCAAGATATATCCGCAGGAGAAGGACACGCTTACCTATATCGGGCAGAATCTCATCGTAAACATTGACGACCAGCTCAAAGCCCTCAACAAACGGGACGAGAACGAGCTGAAGAACCTCATCACCTGCCCGATGGTCAAGTACCGTATGCCTTACGACAAGTATGTGGAGGAACATTCCCACTTGGCAAGTTTCGTGGCATCGGTGAACGGCAACGACTTTCTTACAGACCCCACTGGAAGCAGACGTTTCCTGCCCTTTGAAGTTCTATCCATAGACATAGAGAAAGCCAAGCGTATTTCAATGGACAATGTCTATGCTGAAGCCAAAGCCCTGTTAAAGTCTGGTTTCCGCTATTGGTTTGATGAGGAAGAGATTTCCGAGCTATACAGGGAGAGCGAGGATTTCCAAGTGCAGACCGCAGAAATGGAACTGCTGCTACGCTGCTTCGAGAAGCCAACGGAGGATGAAAGCTATTCGTTAATGACCACTACGGAGATACTCACTTATTTGGGTATTTATACTCACCAACCACTTGTTGCCAAGCGTATGGGCGAAGCCTTGAAGAAAGCAAGATACATAAAGGTGAGCAAACGAAGAAACGGTAGTAGCCCCATCTATGTCTACAAGATTAGGAAAATCTTGCCATGCCCGCTCCTTCAAACTTGTAGTAGCCAAAAGTAGTAGAATGTGTAGTATTGTCTTATACTACAAAGTGATACTGATTATCAATCACTTATCACAAAATAGTATGTAGTAAGAAGAAAGATGAAAAAGTTTGGAGGGGGAAAACTTTGGAAACGGTAAAACCATAAAAACAGATAAACATAAATAATTATCATTCAACCCATTAAAGTATCAAAGCAATGAAAGAAGAAGATTTATCAGCAATTAAGCGATACCCCATCGTGGAGTATCTCGAAAGGAAAGGCATCAAACCTGTCCGCAAAACACCTACCTATGCCATGTACCGTTCACCGCTCAGGGAGGAAACGCATCCAAGTTTTAAGGTGGACACTGAGAAGAACCTTTGGATAGATTATGGCGAAGGTAGGGGCGGAAGCATCATCGACCTCTGTATGCGTATGGAGGGCTGCACGCTATCGGAAGCCATCCGTCGTTTGGGGCAGAACGCTTCCGATAATGGCACATATAGTTTTCTTAATGACTTCGTGCCAAATAATTCCCAGCCTGTGATGGCTGTAAATGGAGCAAGGAGACTGATAGAAATATCAGACACCTTGCCACCACATTTACAGGAATATCTTACGAAGGAACGCTGTATTGATTTGGAAAAGGCTATGCCATTCCTCAAATGTATCAGTTATGAGGTAAGGGGCAGGCGCTATCAAGCCATTGGCTTTGCCAATCTCTCTGGCGGCTATGAGCTTCGGGACGACAATGTGTTCAAGGGAACGATTGCCCCGAAGGACATTACTCCGATATTCACGGACAGAGCGGAACCTGTATGTATCTTTGAAGGCTTCATGGACTTCCTCTCCTTCCTTTCAATGAAAGAAGAGATTACCAACCACTGCCTTGTGATGAACTCCGTGAGCAACGTGGCAAGGACTATCCGCTATTTGAATGACCGACACCTTACCCATATCCGTGCCTTCCTTGACAATGATGAAGCAGGACGGAGGGCTGTTCAATATTTCATAAAGGCAGGCTTCCATGTTGAGGACATGAACATACATTACAAAGACTTCAAAGATCTCAACGATTTTCATATCAGCCGTGTCCGTGAACAGCAGAAACGGAAAGCGCAGAAACAGACACACATATCAATTACAGGACAAAATAAGAAATCAAAACAAGTTAAACTTAAAACGAAATAGAAATGGAAACTATGATGAGCGACAAAGATCTTTCATGGTTCTTGGGTGTGGAAGATGAAACAGAGAACGAATCTACTTCACAAGAAGCGACTGCGGTTCCTGAAAGAGAAAGACCAACGAACAAGCAGGACACAGAGAATACCATGCACTCCGAGCCTACACAGAATACTAAGAGTGCAACTATTCAAAGACGTATCAGTGCCAAGATGAGAAAGAAAACACTCGAAGCCTACAAGCAAGCCTATCTTGTGCCGACCAAGTTAAACAACCGTAAGGCAGTCTATCTGAGTAGGGAGACACAGGAGCGTGCCGACTTCATTGTGCGTAGGTTAGGCGACAGGGGCAGCAACCTTTCAAGCTTTGTTGAGAACATTGTGCGTCAGCATCTGGAGGAATATGGTGAAGACATAGAGAAATGGAGAAGACTGTAAGCCGCAAGAAAAGGTAGACGGTTTTCTGGAAAAAGGTCTACCCTTTCTTCAAAATAGGTCTACCTTTTTTGCTAAAAGGGTCTACCTTTTCTTCTTCGGTTTAGTTCTCTGTGAGAATGCCACGAATGCAGTTAGTCATAGAATGCACGGCATTCGTTTTTGGACGGCAAAACGCTTTATGCGTAAACGGTCTGTTAGGTAGCATTGCAAGACGTCAGTTTGTACCCACAAACTGCGCCCAGCTCCCCTCGTCAGACTATCGGGGAGATAAGACCGTAATCACTCCGTTCTCATCGGTCAGCATTCAAGAATTAAGAGACAATGAATCATCTATAATGATTAACTTTCAAAGAAACTTATATGAACAGACGCAAAGGAAAGACTGCTAAATGGCAGCAACAGAATAAGGAAGAGCAGAAGATGAATAAGACAGAGTTCATCAAGGTAAGATGCACCTCAGAGGAAAAGCAACGTATTAAGTCAAAGGCAGAAAGCGCTGGGCGTAAGTTCTCCGATTACTGCCGTGAGATACTCCTAAATGGAGAGGTGGCAGCCGTTCCCAAGATGACCGAAAATGAGAGGGAAGCCATTTGTATACTTCAGCATACAGGACGGTTCTATGGGCAGATTTCTAACCTTATCAAGGTAAAGGATGAAAGGTGGGTACATATAACAAAGAACCTTTCGCTATGTGCCAAAGAGGCATTTAAGCGGTTTTACGACCCCCATTTTCGTGTGGATGATGAGATATATAAGGTCTTAAATCTAACAAGAGATGATAGGTAAATGTAAGGCAATAGCGCATGGTAGCACGGCTTTGGACTATATTTTCAGAGAGGGTAAACTTGGCAGTCGGCTTGCCTTCCACAACCTTTGCAGCAGGGAGCCAAAGACTATCTATGAGGAAATGAAAGTGGTCAGCGATTACAACACACGGTGCAGGAATAAGTTCCTCCGTATCGAAATAGGTATCGCACCGCAGGACGAGAAAAGACTGCCTGTATCCGAGCTTATGAGAATAGCCCATCTGTTTGCCAAGCGAATGGGACTTGACAACCACCAATGGGTAGCGGTAACACATAAGGACACCGACAACAGACACATTCACATCATTGCCAACCGTATCAGTCTGTACGGAGAGGTCTATGACACTACTTTTGTGAGCAATAGGGCAGCAAAAGTGGAGGAGGAAATAAGCAGAGAGAAAGGCTTGACCATTGCGAAGGAAGTAAAGGCGGAAAGACAACACCAAAAAGCAAAGACCAATCCTACGAGAGAGCAAACAAAGAAAGAGATGCAACAAATCTGTTATGCTCAGCTTGACAAGTACAAAGGAACAGGAGTCACGGGGCATTCCATGTTCCTTTATGAATTGAACAAAAACGGCATTATTATTGAGCGTATGAAGAATAAGCAAGGTAACGTCTATGGTTTGAAGTTCTCCTACTGTGGACAGACATTCAAAGCTTCCGAGATCGGCAGGGAGTTCGGCTACCATTCCTTGCAGAAGAACTTTGAAACAACCAACAAGGAAGAATCAAGGAAACCACACCAAACGATACAAGAGCCAATAGAAAAGAAAGAACAACCTGATACAGGTTACCAACTCGTACCTCCAAGCCGTTCCTCTATCTCACGAGAAAATGATACCTCACAAGTACAGAATCCCATTGGTGCAGTAGCAGACACCATTGTTAGTGCAGCCGATGAAGTTGTAGAAGGGTTAGGCGATTTGATTACACCATCCACACAGGGCTATGACTATGCCGAAGCTGTGTGGCAGCGCAGACTCAGATATCAAGCCAACAGAAAGAAGAAGCGGGGACGAGGATTATAGTCCAATCACAAATCGCATTATAAAAGTGCAGAAAGAAGAATATCTCATTAAAAACGCTTGTTATTCGCAAGCAAAGTATTATCTTTGCAAACAGAATAACAAGTGTTCTTTGTTAGATAGAAATAGCTTTTTAATCTAACTTATGAAAGACGTAGAATTCTTTAGCAAAACAAATATTTATAAGATTTTGAGGAACTATTAAGCCAAATTAAGCTATAAACCTCTCAGGGAACTATATTGTTAAAACAGGAACATGATATTCACATATCTTACTTACAGGTATGTGAACTGCTTGATAAAATAAATAAGAATAGATGTATGGCACTGAATATTTCAAAAATATTTTTTACAATGACTGTAACTGCACCAACATTCTTCTCATTGGCATTAACTGGCATAGTGAAAGATTATGAAAATTATTGTGATGTATGGAGGAAAATTTGGTCAGACAAGACTTGTCTTAATAGCTTTGAGTGGTGGGCTATTAATGGCAGCCTACTATTTATGTTGTTCTGCATAATAGGTGTATTTTTCTATCTTAAAAATAAAGGTAAGCATTCTGAAGAGGGAAAGACTATAACTGTTATTTCTTATTCAAATATGTCGCAAAGCGGAGTGGAACAAGTTCTGTCATCAGTAATTCCATGGCTCACTGTTTTTGCAGATAATTTAGATTTTATAATTTTATTTTTTTGCATCGTACTACAAGGCTGTCTTATAGCAATAACTAGTTACAATAACAGTAACTATAATATAATTTGTTCGATATTAGGCTATCGCTATTATGAAGTTCATACAGAAGAGAATACATATATACTACTTTCAAAAAAATGTATTAGAAATAAAAAAGATATAAAATCATATATAGATATAACAGATTATATGGGATTAATCATTAATAATTAAGAATAGATATGAGCCAATTTTACGCCTTAATGTCAGACAACACGGTGAAATATATTTCACTCAAAAAGGATGTGGTTACTGACATTAGAAATATTTTTATCAACGGTGCTGCGAGATTAAAAACAGCGGAAATGGAAGAAGATGAATTCAGTGGAGATATAATGGCGAGAAATGGAGAAAATATTACTTATGTAAAATTCTTTTTGCCTGACGACTTCAACAGAATTCCTGACAATCAAGCAGATATGTCTGAGTATGATATAGAGAAAGATATCCCTAAAAGTATTTTTTGGTATGAAGAAAGGAGATTTCTCTTTCAAGTTTTTAACAAAAGAAACATATTAAAGCGTAAGACAGTATTGAAACGTGAATATGGGAATTCTTTTTCAAAAATGCAAGAAAATGCGTTTATAATTGAAGAAAAGGTTAATGCTATATATGAAGATGGAAAGTTGTATTTTCAGAGTTATACAAGTGCAAATCAGATTTTTTCTTTACTTGATTTTGTGACTGAAGCAACTAATGGAGAAATTGATTCCTTCGGAGAAAATGAAAACTTAGAAGCTAATGCTGGCCTCATTAAAAATATTGCAAATATTAAGACCAGAAGGCTAATTAAAGTATTATCATCAACAACAAATGTCTCAACCTTTACAGGGAAGTCCCTTAGTACAAAAAAAAGACTCTTAAAGAAATATGGTATAAAGGCCCAGATTAATAATGAGGGAAAACTTATTCTTCCTACTCATAATGTGTCAGAACTTAATAGAACTTTGGAATTTCTAAATGAAGACATTTTTAGGGGGGTAATAACAAATAGCTTATACAAATCAAATTCTAAAAAGAGAGACCAATAGCAGATTTAAAAAGTATAGTTAGGTTTTTTATCGTTGTAAGGATACATTCTTTATCCTTGAAAACGCTTGTTATTCGGTAATAAAGTATTATCTTTGCAAACAGAGAATAACAAGCGTTCTTTGTTAGGCAGAAAACAGCAAAGCCAAGTACTTCGCTCGTTTCCAAATCGTTACCTGTTTAGTTATATTAGCAAGGTAACTTGTTCATTTTCAATAAATTGTATTTTAGGAATTATCTTGAAAAGCGAATGATGGCGAATAGGCTAGAGACTAGTGCAAAATACGCCAGGAGACAAACGAAAAACAGGGAAAACGAAAGGCAATACGTGCGTATTTCGTTTTCCCTGCTTATCCTTTCGGATGGGTTATTGATGTTATTTCTTCGTTTAGAAGGCTATGCCCGCCAGCGGATTTTGGGTAGGTGCTGCCCCTCCTATATAATCCTATGAAGTGCTATTTACTCTGCGGATAGCTCAATGCTCTTCACCTTCTTGAAGAGATCCGATGCGAAGACAAGGTCGTTCAATTTCTTATTATGTGATGAGATGACAGAATCTTTATCGCCTTGCCACTCCTTCCTACCGTCTGCAATGAATACTATATTCTCGCCAATACCCATCACGGAGTTCATATCATGCGTGTTGATGATGGTCGTCATATTAAACTCTCGAGTGATACTCGTCAATAGTTCGTCAATGACAAGGGAAGTCTTAGGGTCGAGTCCAGAGTTCGGCTCGTCACAGAAGAGGTATTTCGGGTTCATAACGATGGCTCTTGCTATGGCAACACGCTTCTGCATACCTCCTGAGATTTCACCCGGATACTTCTGTTCTGCGCCTGATAGATTCACTCTCTCTAGACATTCTAGTGCCCTTTTGTCGCGTTCAGTAGCCGACATATCCGAGAACATATCGAGAGGGAAGCGTACATTCTCTAGCACGGTGAGCGAGTCGAAGAGCGCAGCACCCTGGAATATCATACCCATCTCACGCCTCATGAGAATCTTCTCCT
This sequence comes from Prevotella sp. 20925_1_30, assembly GCF_041433025.1. Taxonomy (NCBI): domain Bacteria; kingdom Pseudomonadati; phylum Bacteroidota; class Bacteroidia; order Bacteroidales; family Prevotellaceae; genus Prevotella; species Prevotella sp. 20925_1_30. The sequence goes on from NZ_JAPWAR010000018.1 coordinate 8,497, forward strand.
TCTTTGTCATATTCACAAAGTTGCGCCCGTCATATAAGACTTCGCCCTTTGTGGGTTCTATGAGTCCCGTCAGAGAACGCATGAGCACGGTCTTTCCCGCACCACTTTGTCCGATGATGAGATTCGTCTTACCATCTTCAAAGACAGTATTAATGTCCTTCAGCACTTCTTTGTCACCGAATGACTTGAATAGATCTTTAACTTCAATCATAGTAGAGGAGCCTCCTCCAGCCCCTCCGAAAGGAGGGGAGTCCCATATACTAAGAGTGGGATGTGGGAGAATTGTTAGTTTTCTTATTCTTAATGATACTATATGAAAAGTTTTCCCTGCCGTTTCTAACTAGCTTTCGTTAGGTACTCCCTTCCTTGGAAGGGCTGTGGGAAGTCTTTTTCTAACTCAACATCTGCGTTAGGAACACATCGCTAAAGAGAATCAAAACGCTAGAGCAGACAACAGCATCAGTGGATGCTTTGCCCACTTCGACACTTCCGCCCTTCACGGTGTAGCCCATGTAAGACGATACGCTTGAGATGATGAAAGCAAAGAAGAAGCCCTTAATTATACTCATCCACATAAACCACGGATTAAAATCATGCTGCAATCCAGCGGTGAGATCTACTGGTGTGATGATATGTGCGAAGTAGGCTGTGGCGTACGCTCCGATGATACCCGTTGCAGCAGAGAATATTACGAGGAACGGCATGATGGTCATCAAACCAAGAATCTTTGGTAATATCAGATAGCTGGCAGAGTTGATTCCCATAATCTCAAGGGCATCTATTTGCTGAGTCACACGCATGGTGCCAAGCTCTGAGGCTATATTTGAGCCTACCTTACCCGATAATATCAAACACATGATACTACTTGAGAACTCCAAGAGCATAATCTCGCGCGTTACATAACCAGATACCCAATGAGGCATCCAAGCACTTTGTACGTTGAGTTTTATCTGAATACAAATCACAGCTCCTATAAAGAACGAGATGAGCAACACGATTCCTATAGAATCGACACCTAGTTGTGACATCTCTTTAAGATATCTTTTAAAGAACATTCTCATGCGTTCCGGGCGACTTAATGAGCGCCCCATCAGCATAAGATAATTACCGAATGTATTCAGCCACTTAATGATAAGCATGATTCTCTTATTTAGTTTTGTGGCTACAAAAGTAGGCAAATAATCACAGATATAGGCAGGAAAGACATTATTTAATAATCTTTCTTGTGTGGTTCTTGTGAATTATAGTGCATGAATAAAATGTCTGATGAATGGTAAGAGGGGAGGGGTGTGCTGACAATAAATGATCTCTATTCATTGTGTTAATGGCTTCGTATATATATAAGAGCAATATTTATTTTCCTTATTTACTATCAGTTTGGCACTATTTTGTTTGCATATTTCAAATAAAATAACGAATATTGCAAAATGATTGCCACATATTCAAAGTGTCATCTATTTGCTTTCTTTATTTATTTAAATAACTCACTAGCGTTCCTTTTACGCTATATTAAAACAAATGTGTATGATGAAACAATTACTTATTTCAGCTTTATTCTTATGCTGTGTGACAATTTCAAGAGCTCAAACTATTCCTAGTGAGAAGGTAGTAATCAGTGTGAAGGCTAATACCACCTTGGTTTCGTTTGTAGTGCGTACGCTTGCTAATGCTCCCGTTGTCTGTGATTTTGGATCAGATGAAGGCGTTAAATCTTTTCCTTCAAATACTGATGGAACCTTCACAAAGGTAGAGTACCAATTCGTAACTCCTTCTACTTCCGAGCGTACTTTCACCATTGCTGCCGACAAACTAATGACTTTGCGCATTGTACAGAGGCGTGAAGTAAATGGTGTGGTAGAGGTGAAGTCAAATGCTCTTCGTGATTTGAATGTTGATTATGTAGACCTTACTGCGCACGATAAGGTGGATGTATCTTTATGTCCTAACCTTGAAGTATTGACCTTGAGTGCTAGTGGTGTTGGTGAGATAGTACTTCCTAAGAGTGATAACCTTGTGTCGGTGCAGGCATCTCCAACCCTTCTTGGACAAGGATCATTGCGCCAGTTGAATAATCAAGACGCAAAGAATCTAAAGCAGTTAGGTGTTACGGGGGCTTCTATTAGCAAGCTCGATGTAAGCAATAACCTTAACTTAGAGACCTTGGTATTCGCTAATCCTAAGAAAGTTCTTCGTGAGATTAATGGAGCGAAGGCGCTTCGTAAATTGCAAATGCTTGATGTTCGAGGAAATGCACTAGCCTTTGACCAAATCCCCGACCGCTATATTCAGGATTCTCCAATCGAGAACTTCCGATACAGTGGACAGACTGCTTACCTTGTTCCTCAAGATAAAATAAACGGGTTAACAGTAGACCTTTCTTACCTTCTGTCTGCTCGTGGTATCTCAACAGCAGCCGAACGGACGGAGTTCACATGGATGTATAAACGTAATGAAGCGGCTGCTTATGAGCCTGTTCCTGCTAATAAGTTGACCAATATACTTGGTGTATTTACTTTTGATAAGTCTTTGTCAGAGGATGATGTTGTGCGTGTTTATTGCAAGATGTCGAACCCCGGCTTCCCTGGTATTGGTAAGAAGAGCAGCAATACACTTGGGACTTATATGATAAAACTCAAAGCCATCCCTAATGGTATAACTTCTGTTACGGCTTCGGATGCTGCTTTACATGTGATAAAGACCGATGATGGTTGTCGTATAGAGACAGCCACACCACAACAGGTTATGGTTTTTGATGTGAATGGAAAGACTATTTGGACTGGAAGAACACCATCAAATATAGAATTGAAACATGGTGTTTATATTGTTCGTTCAGCGTCTGGTGAGGTTCTGAAACTAGTTAAGTAATGATAAAAAAATAACTTGGTATTTTTTTCTCTCTCTCCATGAAACCATATAGTTCCATTTCTGGAGTTTTTCATCAATTGAATACACTGCTCAAGACCGATGCCTCGGCTCCGAAAATGTACCAAGTTATTTTTTAATCATTACTAAGTAATACTCGGATGTGACTCTTTGTCTCTTAAAAAACACAAACAACAAGGTGCTATATAGCCTTGTTGTTTGTTGTTTTATTAATATTTTGCTACATTTGCAAACTATAAGGAGAGGCAAGATAACAGCAAACTCGAAAGAAAAGAATAGCTATGTCAGAGACAGATAATATAGTTGTGCGTCCAGAAGAAGAGGGGAGTATCCTGCATACGGACAAGTTGGTAAAGCGGTACGGAAAGCGTACTGTGGCAAATGGTGTGAGTATTAGTGTACGACAAGGAGAGATTGTCGGGTTGCTCGGACCGAATGGTGCAGGAAAAACAACATCTTTCTATATGACAACAGGACTTGTTGTTCCTAACGAAGGTCATGTTTATATTGACGACCAAGAGATTACTAATTATCCTGTCTATAAGCGTGCGCGTGCGGGTATAGGCTATCTTCCACAGGAAGCAAGTGTCTTTCGCAAGATGAGTGTCGAAGACAACATCATGAGTGTATTAGAGATGACGAAGTTAAATAAGCAGGAACGCATTGATAAAATGGAAAGTCTTATCCGTGAGTTCCGCCTCGAGAAGGTGCGTAAAAACCTTGGTGACCGTCTTTCTGGAGGTGAGCGTCGTCGCTGTGAGATTGCTCGTTGTCTGGCTATTGATCCAAAGTTTATCATGCTGGATGAGCCTTTTGCGGGTGTAGACCCTATCGCTGTTGAGGATATTCAGCATATTGTTTGGCGATTGAAGTTCCGTAATATCGGTATTCTTATCACCGACCACAATGTGCATGAGACATTGAATATCACCGATCGAGCTTATCTCTTGTTTGAAGGACGCATCCTTTTCAAAGGGACGCCAGAAGAGTTAGCTGCCAATAAGATTGTTAAGGAGAAGTATCTGGGTACAGACTTCGTGCTACAAAAGAAGGACTTCCAGCTGTTAGACCAGCGTAAGCGAGCACAGCAAGAGGGTGTTGAACTATAATAGACAATAGGAGTTGAACATTAGATTAGAGCGTACATCATTGTTTTATTAATTATCAGTTAGAGCGAAATTCACCCTTTGATAATTTGTTGTTTACATCATAAATGCTTACTTTTGCACAGCATTTAGTAAGGAAGTATGGCAGAGTGACCGAATGCGCTGGACTCGAAATCCGGTATACGCCCATAGGTGTATCGGGGGTTTGAATCCCTCTACTTCCGCAAAGCTATTCGGTAAAGAGTAACGTAATCATATCTTATGTGTATCGCAGGATATGGTTACGTTTTTTTTATTAAAACCTTCTTCTCTCCCTTCTTCCAAATGAATAGAGGATAGAATAGTATTAGTCAAAAACAAAGGGGACGTTTCTTTGATACAAGGAAATGCCCTCTTCGATATGAAGAAGCGCCTTTCTCGAATGGAGAGGGGCGTTTCTTGTGAAACAAACTCTAGATTCGTTTCGTTAAGACAATGGTAGTACTGAAACCATTGGGTGTATTTACTTATCTCAGTACAAGTCTCTTTGGTCAGTTTGTTATGGTGTTTGCCTTGGTAAGCGATACTTTCGAAGCAGATAATCAGGGGGATTACTCTTATTAAGTTATAGTAGAGACAATGGGTTTCACTCATTGCTTTGAGTAGTTATAATCGCTATAATATGGAAAGCCCACCTATCGCAAACTCTTTTGAAGAGTAAGCAATAGGTGAGCAGGATAGGTTTAATAAATAAAGAACTTATCGTTTCAAGTTCGGATTTTTCTCAACTTCTGTACCTGGATAAGGCAAGTAGTTCATGTTATCATTCCATGTTCCTGTGACTGGAACACTCTCTGTTGCAACGAACCCTGCGGCTACTGTGAGTGGTGCGTTAGCCTTGCGATACTCGAAGTTATTACGTAGAATGTTCATACGCAACTCATCACTTCGGCGTGTAGCAAGGGCAACCCAGTTTCCAGCAACTTCCCATCCATGCTCTTTAAAGGCAGCTTCTGCAAGCTGGTTAGGGGTCATAGCATCAATAGCAACACCATCAACGATTGTTGCCGCAGCCCCATCAACAGCGCGAGCACGCACTTTCTTCAAACATTCCTTAGCCAGTGCGAGGTTGCCACCACTGCGTGCTGCACTCTCTGCATACCATAGTAATACCTCTGGATAGCGTATGAGTTGATGGCGAGTGTCGGTACACATACCCTTGTAAGGCTTCTTGGTGTAGTCGTAAGGTGCTTTAATCTCCTTGCCATTATCGTCTGCATTGATGGTAAAGATGGAGAACATTGGGTGACGCTCTGCCACAATAGGCTTACCGCTACCATCAAGTGCCCACCAATCAACGAGCGTTCCATCCTTTAAACGTATTTGTGGATCATAGATGGCACGCTTACGTGGACCATCAGGGAAGTCTTTCCAGAACTTAATCTCACCCCATGCATCGCCCCATCCACCGAGACTTTCAAAGAAACAACAGCTTGAGAACTCTGAATCAGTCGACCAATTCTTTGTCGGGGAGAAGTTGATTCCAAGTATAGTCTCCTTGTTGTAGTTGTTACCATACGAATAGACGTTACGCCAATCAGCATCCATAGTAGCGTTATACTTGCCGCTGTTCACACCATCAATAACCTCCTTTGCCTTTTCTGCAGCCTTCGCATAATATTCCTGACCCTTGTTTAGAGGATAACCAGCCATTGACATGTAGACTGCGGATAGTGTTGACTTCACCGCCTGTTGCGTTACATAGACGTCAACACCGAAGAGTTGGGCTGGAGCTGATGTGTAATGTGTTGGCAGATTGACAGCATCAACAGCCTCCAGATCCGATACGATGAGGTCATAGACGCCCTGAACATCAGTTAACTTAGTTGTTCCGTTGTCATCTTCATTATGTAGATTGATGGGAAGAGGACCAAACACACGCACAAGATAATAGTATGCGTATGCACGCCAGAAACGTGCTTGAGCGATGGCAAGGTCGATGTTCTCTTTAGCAACAGGCGTCTTCTCTGCATTGTCAATGATGTAGTTAGCTGCCTGAATGAGATTATAATGCAGTCTCCAAGCATCTCTTACACCCTTGTTATTATCGGATACTTGGAACTTATCTATCTCTGCACAAGCCTGCTTATTAGAGCCTGGATTAGCCGTAATATCGTCACCTTGCCATTGAGGATAGCCTGGATTGGTGTAGTTTTGAGTATGATTCACCTGCTCATAGAGGGCATACAGACTTTCATCAAGGTCGTTTTGTGAAGCGAAGAAATTACCAGGGGTATGCTTACCTTTTGGGTCTTCGTCTAGAATATCACTACATGCTTGTAGCGTAAGGGCTGAAGCAAGGAGCATGCAGCCATAGAATATATTTCTTTTCATATCGTTATTTTGTTAGAAGTTAAAGCGAATGTCGAATGTAAAGGTGCGTGGATTAGGATATGTGCCCATATCAATACCATTGTCCATGTCGACGTTGTTGTTAGAAAAAGACATACCTGCAGGATCCGCACCCTTGTAGCTTGTGATTGTAAAGAGGTTTTGTATGCTCAATGCTAAGCGTATATCAGCAAAGTGAGTGTGCTTGCGAGCAATATTGTATGCTATGCTTATGTTCTCACAGCGGAAGTAATCTGCATTCTCAATCCACTTGCTTGAGTTGCCAAGGTTATTGTTCCCTACAGCATTAAGAGCAGGCATTGTCTTACCAATCTCACTGATGTAATCGGCTGCAGTAACAAACTTTGAAGCACCTACCATGGAGTTCATTGCGAAGCGAACAAGGTTCAATCGTTGTGCTCCAAAGGCACTATTGAAGAAAGCATTGAACTCCCAATTCTTATAGGTAATTGAGTTGTTCCAACCCATTGTGAAGTCTGGATTAGCACAACCGAGTATCTGTCGGTCTGCACTTTGGGGACTTGTGGTGATGCTCCCATCGGCTGCATAGTAGCTGTCGAGACCATTTGCGTTTAGACCTGCCCACTTGTAACCATAGAATGTACCAATAGGTTGCCCTTCCTTAATGATAGTTGAAGGTTCAACTGTGCCTGGAGAAGGTGAGCTACCATAGAGAATTGGATCTTGTGATGTCAACTTTACGACTTTATTCTTTAGATAAGAACCATTGATAGTAGATGTCCATGAAAGTTCTGGAGTATCTATGATGCGTGCTGTAAGTGCAATATCAAGACCTTTGTTGGTAATTTCACCAGCATTAACCCAGTATTGTGTACCACCGAGATAGTATGTACGTGACTTCTTTAATAAGGCATCGGAGGTTTTCTTATTGAAGTAGTCAATGCTCAACTCCAGCCTGTTATTGAGGAAGCTAACATCTAATCCAATGTCAAACTGTTTCGACTTCTCCCATGTTAGGTCTGGGGTTGCGATGTTTTTAGCCCAGTAGCCTGTGTAAGTCGTTGATGTTCCGAAGTCAAAGTTAGTAGCGGTCATGGTGCCTAAAGTTGCATATACTGGTACTCCTTGGTTACCGATAAGACCATAACTAGCACGGATTTTCATGTTACTAATCCATGTGATTGGTTTCATGAATTTCTCATTACTGATGGTCCAAGCCGCAGCGATAGATGGGAAATAGCCCCACTTCTTCTTTGAGAAACGTGAACTACCATCGGCACGGAACGTTCCTGTTAGCATGTAGCGATTATCGTAATTGTACATTACACGACCTACCCATGAGAGAAGTCCCCACTTGCTGTAATCGTTTGAACCACCTCGGTTAGTTGCATTGTTATAATCCCACCATCCAACGGATTCTGTTTGAAGGTTAGTACCATTGAGCCCCATCATACGAGTGGTACTCTGTGTAGCCTCGAATACACCTGTTGCTGTGAGGTTATGCTTGTCCCATGCGCCCGTATAAGTAAGGTTATTGGTGGTTTGTAAAGTGGCACGTTGATGATCATTGTTGCCCATACTACTCTTAGGAAGTACCCTTGTGGTTGAGAAACTATAGCCTTTGCCATCAAAGTAATCAAATCCGTTGGTACTGGTAAAGGTAAGTCCTGGAAGAATATGGAACTTTAAGTCTGCATGACCAGTGAGTATATCTGTGCGAAATTGACTAGCATTTGCAATCAAAATACCATAAGGATTGGCTTGAATTGAGTTATAAGGATCCTTCATAAAATTGCCTTTCTGGTCATACATCTCCATGGTTGGAGAGTAGTTTTCAGCAATCCATAGTGGATTATATTGCGACATATCAAAACCACCTCCTGTACTCTTTCCATGGCTGTAATCGAGGTCTCCTGTGAATTCAAACCATTTATAAAGGCGAGAGTGAATGTTGAGTTTAGCTTGATAACGTTCAAATTGAGTATTCTCAACGACACCTTTATTCTTTAGGTAGCTGCCACTCATGTAGTATTGTGTGTCGGCATTACCCTTAGATATCGTAAGTTTATAGTTCTGAATAGTTCCTGTGCGGAGAATCTTATCCATCCAATCAATGCCAGGCTTCGTACCATCGAGGTAAGGTTGTAGCTCTGCTTGGTTTGTAATCTTACCTCCATCAAGTAAAGCCTGTGCATATTGCTTTGTGGTCATCACCTTAGGCATGTTGTAAGCGTTGGCAATTCCGAGGCTAGCATCAAACATGATACTCTGTTGACCTTGTTTTCCTTGCTTGGTCTGAACGAGTACAACGCCATTTGAGCCACGGCTACCATAGATGGCAGTAGACGATGCATCCTTCAAAACTTGTATGCTTTGGATATCTTCAGTATTGATACCGTCGAGTCCATTCTCACGTACAATACCATCAACAACATATAGTGGGTCGTTGTTACGATGGATAGAACTCGTACCACGCACACGGATCTTTACGCCACCACCAGGTACGCCACTTTGGACAACATTAACACCTGTTACACGTCCTTGGAAGGCTTCACTAACGTTCTTAATAGGCTGATCTCTGAAGGCTTTGTCGTTCATTACCGCTACAGAACCAGCCAAATCGGCTTTGCGAACACTACCATAACCAATGACAACAACCTGATCCATGGTTTGTGTACTTTCTTTTAAGGTAACGTTAAGTGAGCCTCCTCTCCACATAATTTCGTTCTTTTCATAACCAACATAGCTGACAATAATGATTGTACCAGCCTTTACGTTAGATAGAGAAAACTTACCATCAAGGTCGGTAATGGTTCCATGTGTAGTCCCTTTTGCCATGATTGTTGCTCCCACGATAGGGTCACCATTAGCATCGACAACCTGTCCTGTGCAAGTGTTATTGGCCTGTTGCATGACAGGCAAACTTGTCATAGGTTGCATAGCAGACTTTCCTGCATAGGCAGATCCTGTAGAAATGGCAGCTGCAACTGCAAACATTCCTAGCTTCCTAAATTGCTGTTTCATATTAAGTATTGTGTCTTAGATGAATAATATCGACCTGGTAAACTTGATTTAGGTTTCTTGTTCGTTTAGGTCGGTTAGTATTTATGTCTGTTTAGGTTTATTGTATTATTTGTGACAAATGTAATTCTTTTTGTGAAAAGAATCTTACTTTAATACTAAAATTAACATTTAATAAGAGAAAAGAGAAGACTGATTGTTATAAGAACTCTTGCTAATTGGGTTCTTAAAGGATCCCTTCTCTGGAGGAAAAGGGTCGGGATTTGAGTTTTGAAGAGTGCTGATAAGTTCGTTTTTAACCATTACTACCTAGGTTAAAAAAACAAATTTCCCTCTATATATGATAAGGTTGTGCGAAAAATTAAGTATCTTTGCACACCAAATACCCTATGAAGTGCAATACTCTTAGCGTGTATGTAAACATTTGATAAATAATAATTAAACATAAATTCAATAATATCAAGATGAAGATTTCATTTGAAAATCCAGACAAAGTAAATGGTTTGATGACCATTACAGTAGAAGAGTCTGACTACAAGAATGAGGTTGAGAAGACCCTCAAGGATTATCGTAAGCGTGCTAATGTGCCAGGTTTCCGCCAGGGGCAAGTACCAATGGGCATGATTAAACGTCAGTATGGTCCACAGGTGAAGATGGATGTTATCAATAAGATCCTAGGCGAGAATCTACAGAAATATATTACTGATAATAAGATTCAGATGTTGGGTCAGCCAATGTCATCAGAGGCTCAAAAGCCTGTAGAGTTGGAGCAACCTGCACCTTATGAGTTTAAGTTTGATATTGCTGTTGCACCAGAGTTTAAGATCGAATTAAATGGTAAGAACAAGATTGACTTCTATGAGATTGAGGTTGATGATAAGCTGATTGATCAGCAAGTTGAGATGTTCCAGAGCCGTGCAGGTCACTATGATAAGGCAGAGACTTTCGATCCAGAACAGCGTGACTTGTTGAAGGGTGATCTTCGTGAGTTGGATGAGAATGGTAATACTCTTGAAGGTGGTATTACTGTAGAGGGTGCTTCTTTGATGCCACAATATATAAAGGTTGAGGATCAGAAGAAGCTCTTTGATGGTGCAAAGGTTGGTGATATTATCACTTTCAATCCTACTGCAGCTTACCCAGATAACGATATCGAGGTGTCTTCTCTATTGAAGATCAAGAAGGAAGAAGTTGCTGAACATAAGGGTAACTTCTCGTATCAGATCACTGAAATCTCACGCTTTGTTAAGGCAGAGAATAATGCTGAGTTATGGAAAAGCGTATATGGTGAAGATACCGAGATAAAGGATGAGGCTTCATTCCGCAAGGCTATCGCTGATGGTTTGAAAGAGCAGTTGAAGGGTGATTCTGACTATAAGTTCGTTCAGGATCTCCGTGCTTATTGTGAGAAGAAAGTGGGCGATCTTACTTTCCCAGATGCTCTCTTGAAGCGCATTATGTTGGCTAACAACCAGGATAAGGGTGAAGAGTTTGTAGAGAAGAACTATGAGCAGAGCGTCAAAGAACTTACATGGCACTTAATCAAGGAACAGCTAGCACAAGCTAATGATATTAAGGTCGATGATAATGATGTACGTGAGAGTGCACGCCAGATGGCACGTGCCCAGTTCGCTCAATATGGTATGACCAATGTGCCAGAGGACTACTTGAATGGTTATGCTGATGAGATGTTAAAGAAGCGTGAGAATATCGATTCTTTCGTAGAAGCAGCATTGGATCGTAAGCTCGCTGCCGCTATTAAGAAGGTAGTGAAGCTAAATACTAAGACTGTAACTCTCGATGAGTTCAACAAACTTGTAAGCGAGTAATAATTTTAAGAAAAATCTTCTTTTATATATAGAGGTTATCGGTTTTTTTCCTTATCTTTGCTTATAGTAAGCGAGAAGATGCCTGTTTTATGGCATACTCTTTGTGAATATGGCAATAATAAGGGAGGTCGATAACCTCTATTTTTGTCACATTATTATATAAGAAAGGATTACAATGAATGATTTTAGGCGATTTGCCACAGGACACCTAGGGATGAATGGTATGGTGCTAGACGATGTTGTTAAGGCACAAGCACAATACTTAAACCCTTATATACTTGAGGAACGTCAGTTGAATGTTACCCAAATGGATGTTTTCTCACGCTTGATGATGGAGCGTATCATCTTTCTTGGTACACAAGTAGATGATTATACTGCTAATACAATACAAGCTCAACTTCTTTACTTGGACTCTGTTGACCCTGGTAAAGACATCTCTATTTATATCAATTCACCAGGTGGAAGCGTGACAGCGGGCTTGGGTATCTATGATACCATGCAATTTATTTCTAGTGATGTCGCAACCCTCTGTACTGGTATGGCTGCATCTATGGCAGCAGTATTATTGGTTGCAGGAAAAGAAGGGAAGCGATCTGCACTAAAGCATAGTCGTGTTATGATCCATCAACCATTGGGTGGGGTACAAGGTCAGGCATCCGACATTGAGATAGAAGCAAAAGAGATTATGAAGTTCAAGAAAGAGCTTTATACTATCATTAGTGACCATTCCCATCAGAGCTTCGAGAAGGTTTGGAATGATAGTGATCGTAACTATTGGATGAACGCAGAAGAGGCTAAAGCATATGGAATGATAGATGATGTTCTTGTTAAGAAGTCTTCCGATAATGTCCTCAATACGTCTGATGACAATACAGAATCAAATAAGTAAAGGAGTAAATAATGCCCCAGAAGAAATGTAGTTTTTGTGGTCGCAGTGAGAAGGAAGTAAAGCTTCTCATCACAGGGTTGGATGGTTACATCTGTGAAGATTGTGCACAGCAGGCTTACAAGATAGTTACACAGACAGGCGCATTGGCTGATGATGAGAATACTGGTAGTGTTGCTTTTAAGGTAAAGGAGGTTCCTAAGCCCAAAGAAATTAAGCAGTATCTTGACGAATATATCATTGGACAGGATGAAGCTAAACGCTATCTTTCAGTTGCAGTGTATAACCATTACAAGCGACTTCAGCAACCGAAGAACGAAGATGGTGTAGAAATAGAGAAGAGCAACATCATTATGGTGGGTTCAACTGGTACTGGTAAGACCTTATTGGCACGTACTATTGCGAAACTTCTCGATGTTCCTTTCACCATTGTCGATGCAACAGTATTCACCGAAGCAGGTTATGTTGGTGAGGATGTGGAGAGTATTCTCTCACGCTTGTTACAGGTAGCTAACTTCGATGTAGCAGCCGCTGAACGTGGTATAGTATTTATCGATGAGATTGATAAAATTGCCCGTAAGAGTGATAACCCAAGTATTACACGTGATGTAAGTGGTGAGGGTGTTCAGCAAGGATTGCTGAAGTTATTGGAAGGCACAATGGTTAACGTCCCACCAAAGGGTGGTCGTAAGCATCCTGATCAGGACTATATCCATGTGGATACTCGCAATATCTTATTTATTTGTGGTGGTGCTTTCGATGGCATTGAACGTAAGATAGCACAGCGACTCAATACACATGTGATTGGTTATAACTCTGTTCAGAATATTGCAAAGATAGATAAAAAGGACTTAATGAAGTATGTTTTACCACAAGACTTGAAGTCCTTTGGTCTTATACCAGAGATAATTGGTCGTTTGCCAGTGCTTACCTATCTTAGTCCACTCGATCGAGAAGCTTTGCGCAACATCCTTATTGAACCAAAGAATTCCATTGTTAAGCAGTATATCAAGCTGTTTGAAATGGACGATATAAAGCTCACTTTCACAGAAGCAGCTCTTGATAGTATTGTAGACAAGGCTGTTGAATATAAGTTAGGAGCCCGTGGACTACGTTCAATCGTAGAGTCTGTAATGATGGATGCTATGTTTGAAGTCCCATCAAGAGACGTAAAAGAATTTGAGGTGACGGAACAATATGTTCGTCAACAGCTCGATAAGGCTCATATCCAACAATCGGGGGCAGCCTCATAACATATATGTATAGTCTGCCGATGTAGTGTGTAACGCTGCATCAGCAGACTTTCTTTGTTTCTACCAAAACCATAAACGGATAGGAAATCACCAACTATTAACATGACAAAAGAGCTCAATCTTACCGAAAAACTTAAATATTACTTTGGCTTTGAGAAGTTCAAAGGTGATCAAGAAGCCATTATACGCAATCTTCTTGCAGGACATGATACCTTCGTACTAATGCCTACAGGTGGTGGTAAAAGCCTGTGTTATCAACTTCCATCACTGATAATGGAGGGTACAGCTATTGTTGTTTCGCCTCTTATTGCATTAATGAAAAACCAGGTAGATGTCATCAATGGTATCAGTGAAGAGGATGGTGTAGCGCATTATCTTAACTCATCTTTAAAGAAGGCTGAGATAGATAAGGTTCGTGCCGATATTGTTTCCGGACGCACAAAGCTACTTTATGTAGCCCCAGAATCTCTCAATAAAGAGGAGAATATGGCGTTTCTAAAGTCGGTGAAGATAAGTTTTTATGCGATTGATGAGGCTCATTGTATATCTGAATGGGGACACGATTTCCGTCCAGAATATCGTAAGATACGTTATGCAATAGATACTATTGGAGCTGCACCAGTCATTGCGCTCACTGCAACTGCAACCGATAAGGTGCGGACGGATATCATTCGTAGTCTTGGAATAGAGGATTGTGCCGAGTTTAAAAGCTCTTTTAATCGTCCTAATCTATACTATGAGGTACGTGCAAAGAGGAGTGATGACGATACAAGCAAGCAAATAATTAAGTTCATTAAGCAGCATACTGGTAAAAGCGGAATCATCTATTGTCTTTCACGTAAGAAGGTGGAAGAGTTGGCAGCCATCCTTCAAGCTAATGATATAAAGGCTGCGCCCTATCATGCAGGGCTCGATTCGGAAACGAGATCGAAGACTCAAGACGACTTCCTTATGGAGGAGTTGGATGTTATTGTGGCTACAATAGCATTCGGAATGGGTATTGATAAGCCTGATGTACGCTTCGTTATCCATTACGATATACCGAAGAGTTTGGAGGGATATTACCAAGAGACAGGACGTGCTGGACGTGATGGTGAGGAAGGGATCTGTATTGTCTTCTATTCAAAGAACGACTTGAAGAAACTCGAGAAGTTTATGGAAGGAAAGCCTGTAGCTGAGCAGGACATTGGTAGGCAGCTGTTACAAGAGACTGAGGCTTATGCTGAATCGTCTGTTTGTAGGCGTAAGATGTTACTTCATTACTTTGGTGAAGAATATCCAAAGGATAATTGTTGTATGTGTGATAACTGTCTGCACCCGAAGAAGAAGATTGAGGCAATGAATCAGCTCTTGATAGTTCTCCAAGCAGTGAAGGCTTTGAAAGAAAACTTCCGACAAGAGTATGTCATTGACTTCGTCAAAGGTAGGGCGACAGATGATCAAAAAGATCATAAGCACAACGAGCTTGAAGACTTCGGTGCCGGCGAAGATGAAGACCCGAAGATATGGAACCCTGTAGTCAGACAAGCACTCTTGGCTGGTTATTTGAAGAAGGATGTCGAGAATTACGGATTACTGAAGTTGACAGCAGCAGGCAAACGCTTCATGAAGTCGCCAACGTCGTTTATGATCGTAATGGATGCCGAATTTAAGGATGAAGAGGACGATGATACACCATTGACGGGCACTGCAGTTCTCGATCCGGAGCTTTTCTCTATGCTAAAGAACCTTCGTAAGAAGATAGCACGTAAGTTAGAAATTCCTCCATACGTCATCTTTCAGGATGTATCCTTAGAGCAGATGGCAATGATGTATCCTATTAATGAAGAGGAACTACAGAACATTCAAGGGGTAGGAGCAGGTAAGGCGAAGCGTTATGGGAAAGAGTTTTGTGAATTGATAAGGCAACATTGCGAAGAAAACCACATCGAACGTCCCGAAGAACTACGTGTGCGAACGGTCGCAAAGAAGTCTATGCAGAAGGTAAAAATCATCCAAAGCATTGACAGACAACTCCCACTTGATGACATTGCATCGGCAGAAGGACTTGATTTTGATGATCTTCTCACTAAGATTGAAGAGATTGTCTATAGTGGAACGAAGCTCAATATCGATTACTTCCTAGAGGATGTTTACGATGATGATACAATCAATGACATCTATGACTACTTCATGGACAGTGAGACAGATAGCCTAGATGTGGCAATGGAAGAGTTTGGTGGTGATTATAGTGAGGATGTTATCCGGTTGGTACGTATAAAGTTTCTGTCAGAGATGGCAAACTAATCGCATATAAAAAATATAATTTTGACTTAAAGGAAGTGCTTTTTTCGATTTGAAGAGAGGCTTCCTTTGTTGTGAAGGGAGGCTTTCTTTGATGTGAAGAAGGCGTCTCTTTTTTTTCAATCTCTTGTCTGTTGCTAACGAGGTCGGTTCTCTTTAGTTTGCAACTACTAGTTAGAAGATGTATGAAATGCACGAATCTTATATCCAGAAGAAGATCAGAACATCCGTTACTATATCTTTTTTCCATGTGATATTATAGATATTCTATTGTCGTACTAAGCTGCCGTTAAATAGCTTTAATTCGATTAGAGAAAATGGAGGAAAAGCCTGTCTATTTGATAATTAATTACTAAATTTGCATGCAATAAATTTCCAAATCATTATGTCATCATTTGTTGCAGAAAAGATCAAGATGGACGGATTGACTTACGATGACGTCCTTTTAATCCCAGCTTATTCGGAAGTATTACCCAAAGAGGTACAGTTGAAAACCAAGTTTTCACGCCACATTGATCTCAATGTGCCCTTTGTTACAGCGGCAATGGACACCGTTACGGAGAGCTCAATGGCGATTGCCATCGCTCGAGAAGGTGGTATTGGTGTGATCCACAAGAACATGACTATTGAGGATCAAGCACACCAAGTTGCAATCGTGAAGAGGGCTGAAAACGGTATGATTTATGACCCACTGACTATCTTAAAAGGTAGAACAGTGAAGGATGCACTCGCGATGATGGCCGATTACCACATTGGTGGTATCCCCGTTGTAGATGAGGATAACCACTTAGTAGGCATTGTGACCAATCGAGACTTGCGTTTTGAACGCCATTTGGATAAGTTGATTGATGACGTGATGACCAAGGAGAACCTTGTTACTACACATCAACAAACCGACCTTACTGCCGCTGCGCAGATTCTTCAAGAGAATAAGATTGAGAAGTTACCAGTAGTCGATAAGGACAATCATCTTGTAGGTCTAATCACTTATAAGGACATCACAAAGGCTAAAGATAAGCCTATGGCAAGCAAGGATGAGAAGGGTCGTTTGCGTGTCGCAGCGGGTGTTGGCGTTACAGGTGATACCATGGAGCGTGCCGAAGCATTGGTTGCTGCAGGTGTAGACGCTATCGTCATCGATACTGCTCATGGACATTCTGCTGGTGTTATTGGTAAGTTGCATGATGTAAAGGCGGCCTTCCCTAACCTTGATGTTGTAGTGGGTAATATTGCGACGGCAGAGGCAGCTAAGTTCCTTGTTGATAATGGTGCGGATGCAGTGAAAGTAGGTATTGGTCCTGGATCTATCTGTACAACACGTGTTGTAGCAGGTGTGGGTGTACCACAGTTGAGTGCTATCTATGATGTTTATAAAGCGTTGGAAGGAACGGGAGTGCCATTGATAGCTGATGGAGGATTGCGCTATTCTGGTGATGTCGTGAAGGCTTTGGCAGCTGGAGGAAGCAGTGTGATGATTGGTTCTTTGGTTGCAGGAACAGAGGAATCTCCTGGTGACACGATTATATTCAATGGTCGTAAGTTTAAGAGTTATCGTGGTATGGGCTCTTTGGAGGCTATGGAGCAGAAGAATGGTTCACGTGATCGTTACTTCCAGAATGATATCCGTGATGCAAAGAAACTGGTACCAGAAGGTATTGCAGGACGCGTTCCTTACAAGGGAACTGTTCAAGAAGTTATCTATCAACTTGTTGGTGGTCTCCGCTCTGGAATGGGCTATTGTGGTGCTGCTTCTATCGAAGATTTGCACAATGCGAAGTTTACTCGTATCACCAACGCAGGCGTTATGGAGAGTCATCCACATGATATCACTATTACGAGTGAAGCACCAAACTACTCTCGTCCAGAGTAATTAACAGATTAATAATTAACCGCCCTCTTCTCTGTAAAAGCAGTGGAGAGGGTATGTGTGTCTTAAATAATAACAATGAAAATCAAGGCTCTTTTATTATTGTCACTGCTATCTACCACGATGGTATTTGGGCAGATTGACCCAACCATAATGACTATCAATGGGCATCCAGTTAGTCGTTCTGAATTTGAGTATTCATATAATAAGAACAATGCAGAAGGAGTCATTGATAAGAAGAGTATAGCCGATTATGTGAACCTGTTCATCAATTATAAGTTGAAGGTACAAGCGGCTTTGGATGCTCGTTTGGATACATTGTCTTCCTTCAAGCAGGAGTTCCTTACCTATCGAGATCAGCAGGTTCGTCCATCGTTCCTAACAGACTCAGATATTGAGAAAGCGGCTCGGGATATTTATCAAGAGACGAAGAAGAGTATTGAAGCGAATGGTGGCTTATGGCGTTGTGCACACATTCTTGTAGGAATAAACCAGCGTGCGACAAAAGAAGAAGAATTGAAAGCTAAGGTCTTGGCAGACTCTATCTATAATGCTTTACAGCATGGAGCAAACTTCGGAGAGTTGGCTAGGAAGTATTCTGCTGATCGAGAGTCTGTACAGAATGGAGGCGAGTTGCCTTTACTACAAAAGGGGCAGACTGTACAGGAGTTCGAGTGTGCTATGTTGGCATTGAAGCCTGGTGAGATTAGTAAACCAACACTTTCTCCTTATGGTTATCACATTATTAAGATGATAGCACATGAAGGATTGGCTCCTTATGATTCGTTGCATGCAAGGATCTTACAGTTTATTGAGATGCGTGGATTGCGTGATCAGATTGTCGATAAGAAGTTAGATAGCCTTGTTCAGCAGGCAGGTAAGGGTGTAACTCGTGAGCAATTACTTGATAAACAACTTGCGGAACTGGAAGAAAAGGATGCTAATTTGAAGAATCTTATCCGTGAGTATTATGATGGCTTATTGATGGTTGAGATGAGTAATCGTATGGTTTGGGATAAGGCTTCAGCAGATATTACGGGCTTAGAAAACTATTTCCACAAACATAGGAAACAATATAAATGGACTGAACCACGCTTTAAAGGCATTGCTTATCATGTAAAGAATCAAGCTGATGTTGAGGCTGTGAGGGATTGTGTGAAGCGACTCCCTTTTGCACAATGGAATGATGCACTGCGTAAGACATTCAATTCTGATAGCACACTTCGCATACGTGTTGAGAAGGGAATCTTCCGTAAGGGTGATAGTGAACTTGTCGATGAGCAGGTGTTTGGAATGAGTGTTCCTGTGAAAGAGATGAAGGACTTTCCTATTGGTGCAACCTATGGTAAGAAGTTGAAAGCACCAGAGTCTTTGGATGATGTACGCGATCTTGTGGTTTCTGATTATCAAAAGGAACTTGAGAAGAATTGGGTTGATTCATTGCGAAAGAAATATAAAGTTGTGGTTGATAAGGCTGTGCTTGCTACAGTCAATAAGCATTAAGTGATAATAAAGGAATCAGATGAAGATAAATAAATGTAAGACAGGTGCTTTGCTCATAGGCGTTACGCTTGTGGCAATGGGCTTGCATGCAGGTGCCTTTCGTGCCTCTGCACCGCTAGTTCTAACAGATTCGGTAGATACGAACCAGGTTGATAAAGCCAATAATGTTGTCGATGAGGTGATATGGGTTGTGGGTGATGAACCAATCTTAAAGTCCGAAGTCGAGATCATGAAACTGCAGGGAGAAGCAGAGGGAATGAAGTGGGATGGAGACCCAGAGTGTGTGCTGCCTGAACAAATAGCAGTGCAGAAACTCTTCCTTCATCAGGCTGCTCTTGATAGTGTAGAGGTGACTGAGTCGGAGATAGCACAGGGAGTTGATCAACAAATCAACTACTGGATTTCCTTGCCACAAATAGGTTCTAAGGAGAAACTAGAGGAGTTCCAACATAAGAGTATAGCACAACTTAGACAAGACTTACACGATGATTATAAGAATCGTCAGTTGGTTCAGAAGATGCAAGAAAAGCTTGTTGGTGATGTGAAAGTATCACCAGCAGAGGTGCGAGAATACTTTAAGAAGCTACCAGTGGATAGTATTCCTATGATTCCAACTACCGTGGAAGTAGAGATTTTGACACAAACACCAAAGGTGGAGACAGAGGAAGTTAATCGTATTAAAAACCAACTACGTGACTATACGGATCGTGTAACAAAGGGGGAAACATCCTTTGCCACTTTAGCACGTTTGTACTCCGAAGACCCTGGATCATCGCGTCAGGGCGGTGAATTAGGTTATATGGGAAGAGGAGTGTTAGACCCTGCTTTCGCTGCAGTAGCATTCAACTTGACTGATCCCAAGAAGGTTTCTAAGATTGTAGAGAGCGAGTTTGGGTATCATATCATTCAGTTGATTGACCGTCGAGGAGATAAGATTAATTGTCGTCATATCCTATTGAAACCTCGTGTATCAATGGCTTCTATTGATGCTGCAAAGGAAAGGTTGGACTCTATTGGGCGCGATATTCGCAAAGAGAAATTCACTTTCGAAGATGCTACCGCATATCTTTCTGATGACAAAGATACGAAGAATAATCATGGTCTCATGGTCAACTCGTCAGATAACTCACGCACTTCACGCTTCAAGATGAAGGACTTACCAACGGAAGTAGCACGAGTTGTTGACACCATGAAAGTTGGTGAGATCTCTGCTCCTTTTCAGATGGTTAACAATCGAGGGAAGGTTGTTTGTGCTATCGTAAAGCTAAAGAGTCGTACCGACGAACATAGAGCTACGATAACAGAAGACTTCCAAACTATGCGTGATATAGTTATTGCTCATCGTCGTCAAGAGATAATTCATGACTGGGTAGTAAGCAAGATTAAGAACACTTATGTTCGAATGAATCCTCGCTACAAGGATTGTAAGTTCAAGTATGAAGGTTGGATTAAATGACATTAGAAAACACTTATATATATAAGCTTTGCGGGCATAGAATCATGTTAATCACGATTCTATGCCTGTTTGGGTTATGCTATAACTACCCTTCTATGGCTCAGAAAGTGACGGAAAAGAAGGGTAGTAAGTTCTATATAGACCATGCTGATAACCTTAGACACAACCAGATGTTGATGCCAGATGTGCAGATTGCAAAGGGTAATGTTCGGTTGCGTTATAAGGGAATGACGCTTAGTTGTGATAGTGCATACTTCAATGACCAATCGAATTGGTTTAAAGCTTTCGGTAAAGTTCATATGACTCGACCAGGTGGAGTGACGCTTGATTGTCGTCGTCTTCACTATGATGGTATGTCTCAGATGGTTCATGTAAGAGAAAAGGTTGTTGTTCGTCAGCCTGGAAAGTCGTTGCGTTGTGATAGCTTAGACTATAACATGACATCGAAAGTTGCCAATTACTTCGGTGGTCGTGGAACCTTGGTTTACAATGGAAATACTGTTATTGCCGATCAAGGTGATTATAACACAGAGAGCCACGATGCGAACTTCTTTGGTAATGTTGTTATGTTTACTCCTAAGTACAGAATCACAACTCCAGAGGCACATGGTAATACAGAAACCGGTTTGGTACACGTTGTTGGCAAGTCAGTTATTCGAACAGCAAAGGGCGAAGTCGTGCATACTAGCGATGGAACTTATAATAGTCGAACTGACAACATGGAGCTTAATGGTCATTCAACGATTACATCTCCAAAGCAAGATGTAGAGGGAGATAACATCGTTTATAACAGTTCGACGGGTGAAGCCGAAGGGCATGGTAATGTAAAGATAGTCGATAAGGCAAATGACAGAACCATAATAGGTCAAGACGTATTCTATAATGAGAAGACTGGTCATAGCACTGCTCGTGGTAATGTGAAGATCGATGATCGGCGACAAAAGAGAGTGATTACTGGTGATGAAGTAATCTACAATGCCAAGTCTGGATATAGTGAGGGACATGGTAATGTGAAGATTATTGATAAGCTAAACCAGCGTACAATCACTGGTCGCGACCTTACTTATAATAGCAACACGCACGAAGGAACAGGGGAAGGGAACGTCTATTATATAGATGAGAAACAGAAACATGCCTTCAAAGGAGACTATCTTCACTATACTGACTCGGCGGCTATAGCATTTGGCGGAAAGCCTGGTCCGATTGCAAAGGACTTCTCTCAGGGTGACACACTATTCGTTCATGCCGACACTATTAGTATGAAGGGATTCTACATGAACACGCCTAAGATGTATCGTGAAATCTATGGCGTCAATAACGTGAGGGCGTTCCGCACGGATGTACAAGCCGTATGTGGATTCCTTGTTGCTAATACGAAAGACTCCTGTATGACTATGTATGACTACCCGATAGTATGGAGTGGTAACCGTCAACTAGTAGGTGATTCGATCAAGGCATACATGAATGATTCCACCATTCGACAGGCTTTTGTCTATGGTAATGCGTTCTCTATTGAGACGCTTCCAGATAAGCAACACTATAATCAAATATCGTCACGTGACATGCGTGCAGACTTTGTCAATGGTGCTGTTAGGCGTGTGGACGCATGGGGAAACGTAGAAGTTGTGTTCTATCATACCGATAAAGACAGTACGTTGATAGGGCATAATTACACGGAGACAGATACCCTTAGTATGTTCATAACACCCGAACGTAAGTTGAAAAAAATATGGATGTCCAAGGCAGATGGTGTGATTAGTCCAATGACGCAGATCCCTCCTGATCGCCTGACATTGCCTCACTTTGAGCTTTTTGATAATGTTCGTCCAAAGGATAAGAATGACATCTTCCGTCGTGCGGCACGTAAGACGGAAGCTACCAAGCGTAATGCTCAAGTCATCTTGCCGCCTCGACAACGTATAGAGTGACCCCTTGTCAACCTATTGTCGTAATCATTTACGACAATAGGTAGAATCATTTCCGACAATAGGTCAACTTCTCCTCACATTATTAACATCATTAACTCCTTTGAAATATGTTCTTCTTTCAATCATCAAAGCCCCGTCGTTTTCATCATGAATACATGTATGTTGATGAACGTAAAGAGTTTCTCTCGGATATAGAGAAGCGTGCGAAAAATGAGTTAGAACAGCAAGATGAGCCAAAGGAGGGGTATCGTGAGGAACTTCAAAGGCGTCTTTCTCATAGCTTGCGACCACAAGTTTTGACACACAAATACAATCGTTTCACAGCCATGTGGGTGTCTTTGATACTCTCTGCAGGTGTTATAGCACTGCTTATCTTATTCTTGTTTATTGCTTAAGCATTATTAATCAATGAGTGATATCATACAACTTTTACCCGATAGTGTAGCCAATCAGATTGCAGCGGGAGAGGTTATTCAACGCCCGGCATCCGTTATCAAGGAGCTAGTAGAGAATGCCATCGACGCTGGAGCAACGTCAATTAATGTCTTAGTAGTCGATGCGGGGCGCACATCTATCCAAGTGATTGATAACGGAAAGGGTATGTCAGAGACTGATGCACGCCTCTCTTTCGAGCGACATGCAACTTCTAAGATACGTAAGGCAGATGATCTTTTCTCACTCCATACCATGGGCTTTCGTGGAGAAGCACTTGCGTCGATTGCTGCGGTGGCGCAGATAGAATTGAAGACACGCATGGCGAATGATGATCTTGGTACTCATCTGTCTATCTCGGGTAGTCGTTTTACGAATCAGGAACCTTGTTCCTGCCCTGTAGGAAGTAATTTCTTGGTTGAGAATCTCTTCTTCAATGTACCTGCACGACGCAAGTTTTTGAAGTCGAACACCACCGAATTGAATAATATCATCAATGCTTTTGAACGCATTGTATTGGTTTATCCGCATATAGCCTTTACCTTATATAGTAATGGAACAGAGCTTTTTAATCTGCGATCATGCAACTATAGACAGCGAATTGTTGAGGTGTTTGGGAAGAGACTGAACCAAGATCTCTTGTCAATAGACGTTGACACAAGTCTATGTCATATCCATGGCTTTGTTGGGAAACCAGAGTCTGCACGCAAGAAGACGCCCCAGCAGTACTTCTTCGTTAATGAACGTTATATGAAACACCCGTATTTTCATAAGGCGGTCATCACTGCGTTCGATCGACTTATCCCTCAGGGAGAGCAGATTCCTTACTTTCTTTATTTTGAAGTACCGCCTACGAACATTGATGTAAACATTCATCCGACAAAGACGGAGATAAAGTTTGAGAATGAGCAAGCCATCTGGCAGATTCTTTTAGCAGCTGTGAAAGAAGCCGTGGGGCGCTTTAATGATATTCCTTCGATTGACTTTGATACCGAGGGGAAGCCTGATATTCCTGTATTCGACCCTCATTCAGGAACTAAAGCACCGAAGGTTGAAATCAACCCATCGTTCAATCCTTTTAAACAAACTGCCCAACCGCAGAATCCGAGTGTGCCAGAGGGTTGGGAGGAGTTGTACTCTGGTTTGGATGGGAATGCTGAGATACGCCAATCAAAACTCTTTGAACAAGATGATTTAGATGTTAATACGACTCCAACAGACGAGAGTTTGATTATTTCATCAGCCTCTACAGCCTCTACAAACGAATCGATGATAGAGGAAAAGTCACCTTCACACTATCAGTATAAGGGTAGTTATATCATGACAGCGGTGAAGTCTGGCTTGATGATTATCGATCAACACCGTGCCCATATACGCATTTTATTTGAGGAGTACTTGCGTCAGTTGTCATCTCATAAGGCTCATTCGCAAAAGGTTCTATTCCCAGAAGTGGTACAATTCACCGTATCTGACAAGTTAATCATCGATCGCATCCTCCCTGAAATGGCAGAGATGGGCTTCCAATTGGATAGTCTCGGTGGTGATAGTTATGCTGTGAATGGAGTGCCAGCAGGCATCGAAGGGCTCAATGCTGTTAGTCTTATCCAAGATATGGTGGCGTCGGCTGCGGAGAGTGGGGCAAGTGTGAAGGAAGATATCGATCGTACCCTCGCTTTGAGTTTAGCACGTAATGCTGCTATTCCACAGGGTCAGGTATTGACCAATAGTGAGATGGATAACCTTGTGAATGAGCTTTTCACTTGTGAAAATGTCAATTACACGCCATCTGGCGAACCGATTATTGCGGTTATGAAGCAGCATGATATTGAACATTTGTTTGATAGTTAAAGGAGGAGAAGCGCCTAACGGAAGGTCGTGTACCTGTATTCCTCTGTCATAGAAATATGTCATTAAGGTGACTTGTCATTGTGTCTTTATGGCTAAAAACACGTCTCCTCTATCTTAGAAATATGTTATTACGACAATCAGTCATTGTGTCATTCTATCTAAACCATGTCAGTAAAGGGTAGGGGAAAGCCTATTCTCAATCTTGTTTTACCCCTCTGCAGCATGATAAGAAGAGCGAACCAGCGGTCCACTCACCACATGCTTGAATCCTTTCTCTAATGCAATGCGCTTGTAATCGGCAAATTGTTCGGGTGTAATATAAGCTGATACGGGGAGATGGTGGGCTGTTGGTTGAAGGTACTGACCCAAGGTTAGACGCTTACAACCCGTTTTGAGAATGTCATCCATCGTCTCTAATATCTCCTCGTGGGTCTCTCCTAAGCCCAACATAAAGCCTGTTTTGGCTGTAATACCGCACTCCGTAATCTCATGCAACACCTCTAAACTTCGGTTATATTGTGCTACTGAACGCACAGAAGGCGTCAGTCGGCGTACAGTCTCCATGTTATGACCAGCCACATGAGGCTTTGTTGCCATCACCTGATGTATGAGTTCAGCTTTACCCATAAAGTCAGGGATAAGTAGTTCGACCTTTGTTTCGGGGTTCAAACGCTGTATTTCCTTGATTGTCTGTACCCAATGTGCAGCTCCATAATCGTCTAAATCGTCACGATCCACCGATGTGATGACGGCATAACGCAGTCCCAAAGCCTTGATGGATTCGGCTACTCTTGTTGGTTCGTTGCTATCTAATGCTCTTGGTCGCCCACTCAAAGTGTTGCAGAAACGGCATTTTCGGGTGCAGATATCGCCCCCAATCATCAGAGTTGCCGTGCGTGCCATCCAACATTCAGCCCTGTTTGGACATAAGCCACTCGTACAGATGGTGTTCATGTGGTGTTTCGACAAGATTCCAGCAGTCTCGCCAGTTGACTTCTTCGATGTTAGATCAATCTTTAACCACTCTGGTTTCATCACGTGTGGTTTGCGTCCAAAGAGCAAGCGGAGCAGTTGTGAGAGTTGAAAGCCACGTATGATAGTTGACAAATCAGTAGTTTTCAAAATATTTTCAACAGCCTCTCTCGTAAACTCCACGCCTTTTAATGGTTTCAGAAGAGCGTTATCAATATCTCCAAGGAGGAAATAATCGCCCATCAAATTGATGCTTACAATCGTGTTATTCTTTAGTTCTATGTGCGCTTCCAGTGTTCCCACCCCCTCGAAACGATGCTTTTTTACAATAGAATACTTCGGATTTTTACCATAAACAAAGCTGTCGGAGGCTAACTCCTGTTCGATTCTTTCAATTCCTTTCATATCCTCTTCGGTCAATTCTAACACCTCACTATGGCAGAATTGTTGTTGGGCATAGCGCATGAAGTCGGTTATTTCAATGTCAGTATATTGTGATACGTTGGTAACACGTTGCCTAACAGAATCTATTCCTTTGCTCTTGAGCTTCGCAAGTGAGGGCGTGAGTGCATTTGAAAGATGCGATAGTTGTGTGTTAAAAAGCAATGAATTATGCAGAACACAGCGGTTGTTAAGTTGATAAAAAGCACATCCTGAAACCTTCGTGTCGTTGATGAGGATGTCATTTCGCCCTGATAATTGGGCATTGATACCAATACTTTGTAGCAAATTAGCCATGCGATTCATGTATTGAACGAAGGCTTCATTCGCATTAGAAAGGTGTGATATATACGAAAACTGTATGCACCCTTCATCGGCATAGATACATCCTCCACCGCTCTTACGCCTGAATATGTCGATAGAATGTGCCTTGCAATAATCAACGTTCACCTCATTTTCAATCAGTTGATTGCGCCCTAACATTACAGTAGGGGGTACACGCCATGCCAAGAAATAATCATCATCGGGGTAATGATGGGCAACGTATTCTTCTACAGCAAAATAGAAAGGTAGCTGATGGAGCTTATCTTGTTTAGGTAATAGTATATATTTCATTGTTTGGTATTGATTGATACTGCTTACAAATGTACGAACTTTTAGAAAAAGAGACGAAGTAATATGGGTAAAAAAACAAATGATTTTGTTGTAAATATTAGTGTTCAGTGTTGCAGCTAGGTTCCTTCTATTTTTGAGGAGAAGTCTGTTTATCTGAATACAAATGGTTCACAATGTTTGAGGAGAACTCTTCTTGGCAGAGTTTTTAGCTTATTTTTTCTTCATTATTTGTTTATTTTCTTATTAAAAATAGACTATTTTTTAGATGAAAACGGCTTTAAATCTAACGTAAAATAATCTATTTCCCCCAATGATAAAAGTCTTTCTCTGATAATGTAGAGCCTCCTTTTGCAAATTAAAGGGAGCAGAAAGAATACTAAAAGAGCTTGTGTAACAAGCCTAACGACCTACTACAAGTACAACACATAACCGAACAGAAGGATATCAAATAGAAATAAAGAAAGATGTAAATAATAGCACCCTACATTAAAATAATTCCTTAATTGTTTGCCAGAAACAAAAAAAACACTTACCTTTGCACTCGCCTTACAGAAAGTGAGGGGCGTTTAGCTCAGTTGGTTTAGAGCATCTGCCTTACAAGCAGAGGGTCGGCGGTTCGAATCCGTCAACGCCCACAAGGGGTGTTTCCCTGTGATTCTTCGGGGTTGCAGGGATTTTAATTTAGGGCGTTTAGCTCAGTTGGTTTAGAGCATCTGCCTTACAAGCAGAGGGTCGGCGGTTCGAATCCGTCAACGCCCACGAATGGTTATCAACAAAAGAGAAGACTTCGTAACACTTGTTACGAAGTTTTCTTTTTATCTGTATAAAAGGCGTCTTCTTTTTTGTTTTATTATTATTTATCCTTGTGAG
Organism: Prevotella sp. 20925_1_30; assembly: GCF_041433025.1. Taxonomy (NCBI): domain Bacteria; kingdom Pseudomonadati; phylum Bacteroidota; class Bacteroidia; order Bacteroidales; family Prevotellaceae; genus Prevotella; species Prevotella sp. 20925_1_30. The sequence goes on from NZ_JAPWAR010000018.1 coordinate 36,042, forward strand.
TTTACCGATTTTATTGCTAAATTTGCACCTATTATTAATCATCCATTGTTATGACTCTCGACACATTAACAGCCGTATCTCCAATTGACGGACGCTACAGAAACAAAACAGAACGTCTAGCTGATTATTTTTCAGAATATGCTCTTATTCGCTATCGCATACGTGTAGAAATAGAGTACTTCATCACTCTTTGTGAACTACCACTACCTCAGTTGGCAAGTTTCAACCATGATTTATTTGAACAACTACGTGATATTTACCGCAAGTTCGATGAGTCTGGTGCAGCAAGAGTAAAGGAGATTGAGAAGACAACAAACCATGATGTTAAGGCTGTAGAATACTTCATTAAGGAGGAGTTCGATAAGATTGGGGGCTTAGATGAGTATAAGGAATTTATCCATTTCGGCTTAACTTCACAGGACATCAACAACACGAGCGTTCCTCTGTCTATCAAGGAGGCACTTGAGGAGGTGTATTATCCACAGGTGGAAGAGCTTATTCAGCAGCTAAAAGAGTATGCAGAAGAATGGAAAGAGGTTCCAATGCTAGCAAAGACACATGGGCAGCCAGCTTCTCCTACTCGATTAGGAAAGGAAATAGAAGTATATGTATATCGTCTTAGTGAGCAACTGGAATCCTTACGCAGTTGTAAGTTTACAGCCAAATTTGGTGGTGCAACAGGTAATTTCAATGCGCATCATGTAGCCTATCCAACGTATGACTGGCGTGCTTTTGGCAATCTGTTTGTCAGTGAGAAACTAGGTTTGGAACGTGAACAATGGACTACACAGATTAGTAATTACGACCACATGGGTAGTATCTTTGACGCTATTCGTCGTATCAACACCATCATTATAGACCTTGATCGCGACTTCTGGATGTATATATCAATGGAATATTTCAAGCAGAAGATTAAAGCCGGAGAGGTTGGTTCAAGTGCTATGCCACACAAGGTGAACCCTATTGACTATGAGAATAGCGAAGGTAACTTGGGTGTCGCTAATGCTATTTTGCAGTTCTTAGCACAGAAATTGCCAGTTAGTAGATTACAGCGCGACTTGACAGACTCTACTGTCTTACGTAATGTAGGTGTACCACTTGGTCACAGCGTTATCGCTATTCAAAGTACGTTGAAAGGTTTACGTAAACTTATTCTCCATGAAGAGAAACTACGTGAAGACCTTGATGATACATGGGCGGTAGTAGCTGAAGCTATTCAAACTATCCTTCGTCGTGAGGCTTATCCACATCCTTATGAGGCATTAAAGGCTCTCACACGTACCAATAACAAGATGACTGAGGAGACAATTCATGAGTTCATACAGACATTGAATGTTAGTGATAGCGTAAAAGCAGAGCTCATGGCAATTACTCCACACAACTATACTGGAATTTAAAATATCCATAAATCATTAAAAAGAAAGATTATTAATAAAACTGAGTAGCTCCTTCTAATAGGAGTTCTAACAAATAATAATTAGAAATAAAAGAATAATAAACTTTATTACTCATTGATCGTGAGGTCAGTAGTTAACATTAAAGCAAACTACAATTATGGCAGAAGAATTCGAGAACAAAGAGGTTCAGTCTGAACAGAATGATAATGGCCGTGAGGGCTATTCTGCAGCTGGACAAGGTGGTTATCAAAGAGAGTACCGTGGCACAGGACGCCCACAACGTCCACGTATTCACACACAGCGTGCTTATAGCAGCGACAAGGCTAATGGTGGAAACGACGAAGGTGGCTTCCGTCCAGAGGGCTTTGGTTCAGGCTTGCAAAGCAGTAGCCGCCCACAACAAGGAGGTTATCGCCCACGTCAAAGCAACTATGGTGGTGGATACAACAATCGTAGTGGCTATCAAAGTCGCCCTCAACAGGGAGGATACCGCCCACGTTACAACAACAACAATGGCGAAGAAGGAGGATATCAATCACGCCAAGGTGGATACCAAAGTCGTGGTGGTTATCAAAGCAGACCACAGCAAGGTGGATATCGTCCACGTTATAATAACGAAGAAGGAGGATACCAGTCACAAGGTTATCGCCCTCGTTATAACAACAACACTAACGCAGAAGGAGAAGAGAACAACAATGGTTATCAGGTAAACCAGGGTGGCTATCAGCCACGTCAAAATGGTTACCAAAACCGTGGTGGATATAATAATCGCGGTGGGTATAATAACCGTGGTGGTTATCAGAACCGCAGTAGTTACAATAATCGTGGCGGTTATCAGAGTCGCGGTGGGTATAACAACCGTGGTGGATATAACCAAGGTGGATACCGTCAGCGTACCGCAGATTATGATCCAAATGCAAAGTATTCAATGAAGAAACGCATTGAATATAAGGAAGAGAATTTCGATCCAAACGAGCCAATTCGTTTGAATAAGTATCTAGCTAATGCTGGTGTTTGTTCACGTCGTGAGGCTGATGAGTTCATCCTATCTGGTGCTGTCACCGTAAATGGTGAGGTTGTTAAAGAACTTGGAAGTAAGGTTCTACGCACTGATGTTGTACTCTTTCAGGATAAGACAGTTTCACTAGAAAAGAAGGTTTATGTCCTATTGAATAAGCCTAAGGATTACGTTACAACAAGCGATGACCCACAACAGCGTAAGACTGTAATGGATCTTGTTAAAGGTGCATGCCCAGAGCGTATCTATCCTGTTGGACGCCTAGACCGTAACACAACCGGTGTATTGCTTCTTACAAACGATGGTGACCTTGCTTCTAAACTCACACATCCTAAGTTCTTAAAGAAGAAGGTTTATCATGTATTCCTTGATAAGCCTGTCACAGCAAATGATCTTCAGAAAATCTCTGATGGTATTGAGCTTGAAGACGGAGAGATAAAGGCTGATGCCATTGAATACGCTAGTCCTGACGATTTGGCACAGGTTGGTATTGAGATTCATAGTGGCAAGAATCGTATCGTTCGTCGTATCTTCGAGAGTCTTGGTTATCGTGTTGTTAAGCTCGATCGTGTACAGTTCGCTGGTCTAACAAAGAAGAATGTACGTCGTGGCGATTGGCGTTTCCTCACAGAGAAGGAAGTTGATATGCTGCGCATGGGTGCATTTGAATAAGAAGCCCTCCCCAAGCCCCTCCGAAGGGAGGGGGTGAGAGGATAAACGAGGATAAAGACTTCTACTATAAACTTCTAAGGAAAGAATGTGTAAAGAGATTCCCTCTTTATTCCTTTTCCTTTTCTTTTGAGCTTGTTGAGAAGTCCTAATTACAATACAAAGATGAAAAGAACAAAAGTCGTCGATGCACTTGCTTGCACCGACTTTGGTAAAGATATTAATGTAAAAGGCTGGGTTCGCTCACATAGAAGTAGCAAGGCTGTTGACTTCATCGCACTGAATGATGGCTCTACTATCAAGAACATTCAGGTGGTCGTTGACCCTACTACTATCGACGATGAGAAACTGAAGAGCATTACAACAGGTGCTTGTATCAGCGTTATCGGTACGCTTGTAGAGAGTCAGGGTGCTGGTCAGACGTCGGAGATTCAATGTAAAGAGATTGAAATCTATGGTCTTTGTCCAAGCGACTACCCTATGCAGAAGAAGGGGCAGAGCTTTGAGTACATGCGCAAGTATGGTCACATGCGTCTGCGCACAAATACTTTCGGTGCTGTATTCCGTATTCGCCACAATATGGCAATCGCTATCCACAAGTACTTCCACGACCATGGTTATTATTATTTCCACACTCCATTAATTACTGGTAGTGATGCCGAAGGTGCTGGAAATATGTTCCAAGTAACGACACTCGACCTCGATCGCGTCGCAAAAGGTGGTGAGGTTGATTATAGTGCTGACTTCTTCGGTAAGCGCACGAACCTTACTGTATCTGGTCAGTTGGAGGGTGAGTTGGGTGCTACCGCACTTGGTGCTATCTATACTTTCGGTCCCACTTTCCGTGCAGAGAACTCTAATACGCCTCGTCACTTGGCAGAGTTCTGGATGGTTGAGCCCGAAGTAGCCTTTATTGATAAGGATGAATTGATGGATCTTGAGGAAGACTTCATTAAATACTGCGTTCGCTGGGCATTGGAGAATTGCAAGGACGACCTTGAATTCCTTAACAAGATGATTGACAAGGGACTGATTGCTCGCTTAGAGGGTGTACTCAAGGAGGATTTTGTTCGCCTAACTTACACTGAAGGTATAGAGATTCTTCAGAAGGCAGTTGCTGATGGTGTGAAGTTTGAGTTCCCAATCACTGGTTGGGGAATGGATCTCAGCAGTGAGCATGAGCGTTATCTCGTTGAGGAATACTTCAAACGCCCTGTCATCATGACCGACTATCCAAGCGAAATTAAGTCGTTCTATATGAAGAAGAACCCTGATGGCAAGACAATGCAGGGAACAGACGTTCTCTTCCCACATATCGGTGAGATTATTGGTGGCTCTGTTCGTGAAGAGAATTACGATAAGCTACTTGCAGAGATAGATAATCGCGGTATGAAACGTGAGATTTACGACTGGTATCTCGACACTCGTAAATATGGAACCTGTCCACATGGTGGCTTCGGACTTGGCTTCGAGCGCCTCATCCTCTTCGTTACTGGTATGCAAAACATCCGTGACGTAATCCCATTTGCACGTACTCCTAAGAACGCAGAATTCTAAAGATAAGATAACAGAAGGCGACTATCTCAACAGATGGTCGCCTTTTAATCACTAAAATTTATCTTCAGAATTATAAAGCTTAGATTTTACAATTACTATTACAGAGTAAGGAGCATCCGTATAATCTTTTTTTATGCTTACAATTACAAGGGATTCGCTTTCATCAGAATATCGTGTTTTAAAACCATTCTCTTCAATCTTGTATTTATTAAAAGTATGATTACAAAACTTATATTTACATATACTGTCTCTAAACCTTTTTGCTTCATCAGCATCAAAACAACTTTTCCTAAGTAGAATTGCAGACAGATGACTAGTCGTGCTTGTATAAATAAAGTAAAAATAGGAAGAGTCCCATTTTATGTTCGCAAACCAAACATCATCGTATGCTATCCAATCTCTAGACGATTCAGAACAATCTCCCAATTTGTGTTCTAAGATTCTTTTAGTTTTATCATAAGAATCACCAAAATTCGTATAAAGAATAGATTCATTTAGATCCTGTTCTACATATAGTGGCTTTTCATCTTCATAACAAAGCCAAACACTATACTTCTTTTTGCTATTTTTATTGATGTATATATATAAGTTTACTTCTGAATCATTATTATGAGATTCATAACTCAAAGGGACATTAGCTCGCGTCTTTTCTATCGCAAAATCATAAGATAACTTCTCTTTAAGCTTATAAAGGAATTCTTTAGCACTTTCTAAATATACAAAGTCTCTATTAAGTTCTATCTCAGAAAGGTGACTTTGATCTTGCTTGTCAATTTTAAAATCGAAATTAATGTAATCCCATTTATATCCAGCATAGGACACATCCCAGTACGTAATACTTGTTTCATCTGTATTATCAGTATATCCAAATCTATTTTGAAGCATTTTCTGAACAATCTCTTTTGACATTCCCATCTTTGTATCAGCAATTTGGGAATAACAACAAACTGTATAAAATGAGAACAAGAAAGCAAATAAAAACTTATTCATAAATATATAACTTTTAAATCATTATAAAATGGAGTTTAGTGCTAAAGTATATCCGTTCCATAACTTAAAGCATAAACATCATTTCTTCCAAACAAGAGGCTTATCAACACTAAATTCAAAGATAGGGCGACCAGCCTCATATAGAGGAATCTCTACTTTAATTCTCTTTGCCTTCTTACATCTAGAGATGAAATCATTGTGCTTTCTTATGAAAACATGTGTACTAGAACCATCTGCAGGCTCATCAAACCAGTAACGAATAGGCTTCTCATCATCAAATCGAACCATCACATAATTTTGATTAGAATATTCATTCCCATAGACTTGCCCCTCACTAACATAAATAATGGCATCATATCCCCACTTCTTCATATATCTGATTGTAATCTTTGCTTCTGTAGAATAGTATGGCGCATCAAGGTTTACAGAATTATCACTGACAATTGAAGCCCAAATATTCTTAGTACTTGTCATCTTATCCTGTTCTTCTTTGAAATTCCAAGAACGGATATTTGAAACTGATTTCGACTTAACAGTACTAGAATCAGGTACTATGGCTGTTGAATCATCCGATACATTTATAGGAGTACCACTGGGGTGTGACTCCTTTTTAATTTGGCTAAGAGAAAGGAGGACCATTATGATAGCAATAAAAATAAGGCAATACATTAGAGAGATTACCTTAAAAGAGCTCTTCTTTTCATGAGATTCTGTGGGTTGATTCTCATCATTCTTCTTAAAATTAGCCAACTCTTTCTTTATACGTTCTCTTTCAATTTGTTGCTGTTTTTCGCTTTCTATTTTATCTCTGCGGATACAATCATTAACGAATCTTTCTGCATCCTCCTTAGCACTTAAAAAGGACTCTAAGTCCTCATCTATCTTAACATAGAAATTACTCATGGTTATATTTAAATAGGTTTTTAAGATTATAATTATACAAAAGCAAATATTTCAATAGCTTTCCCACAGCAAAGTTAATAATATAAATTAATAAAAACTAATAATTAAAGGGAATATTCCTAAGTTGGAAAAAATAGCAAACAATTAATCTAATAATAACTAACATCACGTAAATATTACTTTTAAGCATGAACAATACAGAAGAACTGTTTAGAAAATATTGCTGTCCAGTAGAGCTAAAATACAAGCAAGGATTCCTGTCCTTAACTTTTATCTCTGGAAGAGGTTTATCGAAAGGCTATATTTTGTAATAAAATACTGCTAATTTGAGGGGGTATTTCTGCGATATTTTCAAAGAGGAATGTACTTTGACTCAAATACGGAAAATATGGGGCTGAAAAGATAATGTTTTATAACTTGTTGATATTCATCGTCTTATATATTTTATCTTATTATCTTAGCAAAAAAATATTCATTATTACTGAAAAACAAGGGAATTTTTGTTGAAAAACTATATATTTCTCAACAAAAAACTATATATTTCTTAGCGAAAAACTATATACTTTTTAGCAAAAAACTATATACCTTTTGCACAAAAACTATATAGTTTTCGAGAAAACCCTACTTTTGACTCATTTTTCGCCCATAATAATGGGCTATTTACTCTAGAATGAGAATTTTGAATGTAAAGAACTTTCAGAAACAAATGCTATTATTGTAATACTTAAAGAGGGATTACGAAGTGGGCTAGCATTTACACATCCATAAAAGTAACAGGGAGTGACGGCAAACTAATTTTCAGTAAAATAATTAATTCCTTGTTTTATCTATAACCTTTTACTACCTTTGTCGAAACATATAAATGTTATTAGCAAACCGAAGTATTATTACTAATTTAAAAGATACAATTATGACAGTTACAAAAGCAATTTATCAAGGGAAAGGGCGAGTTGAAGCAACACACGTTAGGTCTGCTGTAACCATAAACACTGATGCTGGTAAGGCTGTAGGAGGCTTGGGGGAGAACCAAAATCCTGTTGAGTTATTGGGCAATGCACTGGCTGCATGTGCGCTGACGATGATGGGATTGCAAGCTGAACGTGGTGGTGTAGATTTTTCAGGTTGCTATGCTGAGATTGGTCAGATTGAAGAAGATATGGAGACTTTCGCTGTTTCACGTATTCCAATCACCTTCCATCTGAAAGTTTCATTTGATGAGAAGCAACGTAAGAAGTTTGAGCATATCGCTCTAAAGACTTGCTTTGTTGGTAATACGCTAACAGCAAAGAAAGACTTCACATTCGTTTATGAGTAATCTCATGGTATAATTTGACATAAAATACAACAAAAACAAAGAGCATTTGGAGATTGTAACATCACCAAATGCCCTTTAATTTTCTTACGTAGTCTTAGGATTATGTCTTTCCAACGATGACAGAAACACTTATATCCCCTTAATATATACAATATAAATACATTACTTATCTGCAGCAGCTTTCTCTGCTTTGATTCGTTTATGCTCTTCCAACATCTTTTCTGCACGCTCACGTGCAATGCGAGCAGGCTCACTTGTAGCCTCATCTTCAGGGCGGATGCGCATAGTGTGGGCAAGATTGACAAGATCTTTCACAGCTTCTCCACCTGCGATTAGTCCCGCCGCAGCTGGAACCCACGCATTAGAACTAGGGATAGTATGGCGGTCGGTACACTTACGCATATCCTTGTCAGGACAGATGCAGTGGAAACGACAAGAGATTTCGGGTTGCTCTATACTCTCAAGCGGTTCTTCAGGACTATATACTACCTTTAGATGCTTAATCTTTGTCTTACGAAGTTTCTTGCGAATCACCTTCGTCAGTGGGTCGTTGATAGTCTTGAAGATGTCAGTCACACGAAACTGCGTAGCATCCAGCTTATAAGCTGCACCCATACAAGAAAGCAAAGGGATGTTCAACTCATGACAACGATAGATGAGATCAAGCTTTGCTGTTACGGTATCGATGCAATCAACGACATAGTCATAGTGTGAGAAGTCGAATTGGTCAGCATTGTCGGGTAAATAGAAGGTCTGATATTTCCGTACGATACAACGAGGATTGATGGTATGAATACGTTCTTCAGCCACGTCCACCTTGTGTTTTCCCACTGTCCGAGTGGTTGCAAGAAGTTGTCGGTTGACGTTCGTAAGACAGACACGGTCGTCATCAATAACATCAATAGCCCCCACGCCACTGCGTGCCAAGACTTCCACAACATATCCACCAACACCTCCAACACCAAAAACAGCCACGCGACTACCATTTAAGGTGTCGATGGCAGGCTTACCAAGAAGAAGTTGGGTTCTTGAAAATTGATTCTGCATTGTATTTTATTATCCTTTATTTGGTCTGCAAAAAAAGCGAGTTAGAAGAATCATTGCTCGCCGACTAAGCGTATAGACAATGGTTCAACTGTGATGAGTCGGCGCTTGTAAAGGTCGCCAATAGCTCGCTTATAAACCTTCTTTGACACTTGGAAACGACGCTTGATATCCTCTGCTTCGCTCTTATCGCCAAGGTCGCAGATGCCATTATGATCACGGAGATACTGGAGGAGCACCTCAGCAAAGTCTTCTGCATGCTGCTGCCCTGTGGGTTGAAGTGTACAATCTATCTTTCCATCGGGGCGAACAGTGGATATGTAACCCTTCAATCGGTCGCCAGTGTGAACATATTGAAACACCTGATCTTCATAGATAAGACCAGGATACTGGTTATCAACAATCACCTTAAAGCCAAGATCTGTCTTCTGCCATATGAGAAGATCAACCTCCTGCCCATGCTTATAATCACGTGGTCGACGTTCGTCAAGATAATGTTCCACTTTAGCAGATGCCACAAGGCGATAACTATCTTCGTCCAAATGGATATGCACAATATATGAATTACCCATTACCATTCGCTTTTTCTGTTCACGGAACGGACAGAAGAGATCTTTCATCACACCCCACGAAAGGAATGCACCATACTCATTGACCCACGAACACTCCAAGTAAGCAAAGTCGCCCACCTGCGCCAGGGGATCTTCTGTCGTAGCAATAGGGCGCTCCTCTTGATCAAGATAGACAAATACTTCTATCTCATCACCAATCTCAGTACCTTCTGGTACATACTTCTGAGGCATGAGAATCTCTCCATCTGGTCCTCCATCGAGGAAAAGTCCAAATGGTTCACCATTGCCTTCACGTAAGGCAATCTTTAATACAGTGAGCGTGTTGTATGCTCCGAGCTTTATTTTAGACATAATGCTTTATTTTTAGACAAAATGAACTTTAGACAGAATGACTTATTAGTTAATGACATAGAAAGAATGAAATAGACAGAATGACATAAAGACATATTTTTTAATGACATATTAGTTAATGACATATTCTTTAAATATGCGGAGTATAAACTCTATACTTGCGTTTAATTTCTAATCTCTCTGCAGCACCAAAGTTAATAATTAGTCCATTGTCTATCTCTGCTATGGTAAGATAGTTTACGAGCTGAATCTCATGTGCAGGTAGCAAATGAGCAACAGCCTTTAACTCTATAATAACGCTTCCTTCTACTATTATATCTGCTCTGAAATTGCCTATCACATGTCCTTTATATTGCACAGGCAACTCTACTTCATCCTCTACTTTGAGCCCAGCTTCTCCGAGTTCTAACAACAAAGCCTTCTTATATACACTCTCTATATACCCAGCTACCAAATGGCTCCGAACCTCGTAGGCGGTGTTTATAATTAGTTTTATCAACTGCTCTGTGCCCATCGTATCTCAGTTTTAATGAAGATTTAACAGTGACTTATTCCTTTCACCTCAGAAATATCTCATTAAAGAAATATGTCATTAAAAGATATGTCTCTATGTCATTCTGTCTCTTGACAAATGTCATTCTGTATCATGCCATCTTTAAGATGTATTGTTCTATCTGTTATGTGTGCGAGCCCTTCATCATGTGTAACAATGACGAAGGTCTGACCGAACTTATCGCGGAGATCGAAGAAGAGTTGGTGCAGCTCTTGTTTGTTCTTTGTGTCCAAACTACCTGAAGGTTCATCGGCAAGGATGACAGCTGGATTGTTTACCAATGCTCGAGCCACTGCCACACGCTGCTTCTCACCACCTGATAGTTCGTTGGGCTTATGACTTGCACGATCGCTTAACCCCATAAACGCTAATAACTCCTCTGCGCGCTGACGTGCTTCCTTCGTCTTTCTGCCTGCAATATAGGCAGGAATCATAATGTTCTCAAGGGCAGTGAACTCTGGTAAGAGCTGATGAAACTGGAATACAAAACCGAGATGTTGGTTACGGAAGTCGCTCAACTTTCCTGTCGAAAGACTACCAACGTCAATGCCATCGACAATGACAGAACCACTATCAGGTTTATCCAGTGTTCCGATTATCTGCAATAAGGTAGTCTTACCAGCACCTGATGGTCCGACAATGCTCACCACTTCTCCTTTATTAATATGCAAGTCGATACCCTTCAACACCTGAAGTGAACCGAAACTCTTGGTTATGTTCTTAATATCTATCATAATGCTATTCTTTTATTGGGGCTATTAGGCTTATTAGCCATATTAGCCTAATCCCCTCCTACACCTTATTATGAATCCACTCTCTCACAGCCTCGTAAGCACTGCGTTCCTCCGTGTGTTGTGGTTGGGCGAACGTCATATCGTCCATACGATTACCATACTGATCAGGGAATATTATCATCAGTGTCTTACCCTTGAAGTAGCGATTCACCTCTTCTGGTAATCGTTCCATCGCACTCTTATAAGAAATTGTACCCTTACGAGCTGTGACGATCACAAATAGCTGATCAGCTTTCACACGTGTTGCCAAATCTGGAAGTTCTTTCCAATGAGACATCTCTTCGTACTCAGCACGCACACTAGGGAATCTATTACGAATGAACTCCGTTATGAGTTGCAAACTTTCACGGCGACCATGGAACACGATACGGCACTCCAAATTACCTGCCATACGTGCCAATCGCTCTAACCAACGATAGAAACCAGGCTCAAACTCAGCACGAGAAGGCACTGCAACTTGTATTCTTCTTATTGTATTCAGGGGCTGGGTAATACGAGTAACGATAATTTGTCGGCTCAATCCATTATACAAACTACGTGTGAACTCACCCCAGAAGTTCTTATTTATATCCTTATGGAAGTGCAACCCCATAAGTATCTCAGATGCCTGAAACTCTTTAAAGGCATGTTTAATACCATTGGCAATATTCGCCGCTATGCGCACCTGCGTTGTCATTGGTACATCTGAAGAACTAGCTAACTGATGAATCTGTTCCAACAAACGCTGCCCCTCCGCTTGATTATGCCGCATATTAACATCATCATACACTACATTTAGGGCGACAAGTTCCTTTTTTAGTCGTGGATTACGCATCATTATAGCCATAGAGACCAAACTCTCAGCGTATTCAGGATACTTCACAGGAATAAGAATCTTCTCGTCGTTAAGCGTCTTCACGATCTCTGGTTCCTCTTTCTCTTGTAAACGAATGCGCTGAGCAGCCCACTCTGTAACCAATGTTGATATGATACAGGTGAAGAGTATCATAATCACAATACCATTCAACACCTCATCTCCAAAGAGGTAAACTCCAGGAGAAACCTCCAAGCGACGCCCCACCATCACCATGGCAATAGCCCCTGCGGCGTGCGCACTCGTAAGACCGAACATCATGTGCCCCGACATCTTCGACATCTTAAAGAGTCTTGCGGCAATATATGCTGCCACTGCCTTACCCAATGTTCCAAAGACAACAAGGCAAAAGACCACCCATAAGATGTTGGTGCCAGAGAACAATAAACGAACATTGATCAACATTCCCACACCAATTAGGAAGTAAGGAATGAACAGCGCATTACCCGTAAACTCTATGCGATTCATCAACGGAGAAACCTTCGGAACATATCTATTTAATATCAAACCAGACAAGAATGCACCAAAGATGCCCTCTAAGCCTACAGCATCAGATAAAGAAGCCGAAAGGAATACAACCGCTAAGATGAAGATAAACTGCATAACGGCATCAGAATAACGGCGCAAGAACCAACGTGCAAGACGGGGTATAAAGAAGACTAGTCCAGCACAATAAACAACAAACTTCACAACGAAGAACAACCAGAAGCCAACTCCCCCACCGCCATGAAAGCTATTGACGATTGATGCCATTACGATCAAAGCAATGAAGAGTGCCATCATGGAAGAACCAACACTCAACGTCGAACTTGTGTGCCGTGTCAGTCCATATCTTCCCACAATCGGATAGGCTATCAGCGTGTTCGATGCCATAATAGCAGCAAGTAACAATGCGGCTAATGGCGTATAACTCAACAAGCTAACACCCATCAGATAAGTCATAATAAACGGACAAAGGAAGGTTAACAGCCCGAAGATCATCACCCGATTACGATTCTTCTTCAGCCCCTCCATATCCATCTCAAGTCCCGCTAAGAACATGATATAATACAACCCAACACGCCCGAATAACTCGAATGAAGCGTCACGCTCCAATATATTCAGTCCGTACTTACCAACGATAACTCCTGCCAATACCATACCAATGATATGAGGTATGCGCAATCGCCCCATGATGATAGGTGAAATAAGAATCATCAAAAGCACCACAAAGAATATCAGTGTCGGGTCAGCTATAGGGAAATACTGTGATAAATGCAACATGAATGTCTATAAACTTATTGCCTGCAAAGTTACTAAAAAAGTTTGGCAACATTCCATCTTAGCATATATTCATAGATTATATAAGCCAAAATTTAAGTCAATATGCTTTGTTCCTCACACTTACACACGCTTTCCGCATTCAGTTCCTGCGGTTCCCGTATTCTTTACATACGTATTCTGCATTCACGGAATGCGTATCTTTTCTTATTATCTAAGCGTGATAAAGTATTATCAGACTTAGATAACTAATTATCACGCTTAGATAATTAATTATCACACTTAGATAATACTATTACTTACGCTTCAAAACAATACAGAACACCGAAGAAACAAAAAGAAAAGCAGCGGAAAAGAAATGCTAAACATATATATTTCGATTCCACTGCTTATGCTTTACAATAGATAAAGAGTGCTTCCAACTATTAAACAGGTATATTACTTCAAGAGATGAACCCCATTTTACACCCTTTGTATATATGCCGGAGCGTAAATTATCACGACTTATTTTGCCCTTTAAACTGTAAGTAATACTGCGCTTTCTGCGCTTCTATCTCTGCCTTCAGTTCCTCTTGTGTGGGTAGATAAAGCTTATACTTTGTTGCAAAAAGTTGTTTACTATCGTGGAGTATGGAGTATCGTGCGATGTCTTCATCCGTGTCCGAACATAAAAGAATACCTATGGTCGGGTTATCGCCATCCGTCCGCTTGAGTTCATCAAACATCCTGACATACATATCCATCTGCCCCACATCCTGGTGCGTAACCTTTGATGTCTTTAGATCCATTAATACGAAGCACTTTAAGAAGTAGTTATAAAAGACCAAGTCGATGTAATAATCCTCCTTCTCCGTATGGATATGTTGCTGGCGCCCAACGAATGCGTAGCCCTTTCCTAACTCCATGATGAACTTCTGGAGATTACTAATAATACAGCTCTCTAGGTCTGTTTCCGTAAAAGAAGTATTCGGTGTGAATCCTAAGAACTCTGCAACAACAGGGCTTTTAATGAATTCCAACTTCTCAACAAGTGGACTGCTTTTTCCAGCATCTCCTCTCTTACCAGCTCCTTATGGTGAGATTGTAATAGGCGATAGTAGTATTGGCTACTCACGTTACGCTGGAGTGTCCTAACGCTCCATCCCTCTGTAACTGCTTCCTGCTCATACCATGCCCTTGCCTCATCGTCTCGAACCTGCAACAATACGCTATAATGCGTCCAAGTGAGACGAATGGAAGATTTTCCAGTCACCGACTGGAGAATGTCATGCCGAGCCGATTTTCCAGTCGACAACTGGAATATGTCTGGGTAAAGTTGATTAAAGAGTATGTAGTTATAAAGATTACTCTTAGAGAAACCCTTACCATATCTCTGTACAAGCAGACCGCTTAACTCTTGTATAACTCGCTTGCCATAATCAGCACGGGAATACTTTAATAGCTCCTCATTCAGCCTCTTCCCTAACAGCCAATTACGCTTCAGTAAGGCGATATTCACGGCATGAAACGCCTCATGTTGCGCCTCATCGATGATTAAGCAACTCTCTTCAAACAAATGCTCTTTGCTTGGAAGTTCGGGTTCTTGTGTAGTATTATTCATTGTTATAATTGTTTAGATAGTTCAACTCAAGCCTTCTTACTTCTCTTTTTCTCAAGTGTTTTTAGTTATAGATGTACTCTATTAAATCCGAGGTCAAAGTTACAAAAGAAGTTGAATATAGACAAATATAACCCACCAAAGGCTAAAAAGAAAGACAGATTGTAGCCTATATTGCAATAAAAATAGTACTTTTGCAAGTACAAGTGATTAATTGAAAACAAAAAAGACAAAACATATGAAAGTAGCAATAGTTGGTGCCAGTGGTGCCGTAGGACAAGAACTTCTACGCCTATTAGACGAAAGAAACTTCCCTTTGGACGATCTTGTGTTATTCGGTTCAGTGCGTTCTGCAGGTCGAAAGTACACATTTAAGGGTAAAGAATATGAAGTAAAACAGCTCCAGCATAACGACGATTTCAAGGGTGTTGACATTGCTTTTACTAGTGCGGGAGCAGGAACGTCAGCCGAGTTTGCCGAAACAATCACTCGATATGGTGCTGTGATGATTGATAACTCTAGCCAATTCCGTCAGGATGCAGATGTTCCCTTGGTTGTTCCAGAGATTAACGCAGAGGATGCCCTCGTTCGTCCTCGTGGCATTATAGCCAACCCAAACTGTACAACGATTATGATGGTTGTTGTCTTGAACCCTATCAACAAGCTCAGTCATATCAAGAAGGTGCACGTCAGCAGTTACCAAAGCGCATCGGGTGCAGGTGCTGCAGCAATGGAAGAACTC
Organism: Prevotella sp. 20925_1_30; assembly: GCF_041433025.1. NCBI lineage: Bacteria > Pseudomonadati > Bacteroidota > Bacteroidia > Bacteroidales > Prevotellaceae > Prevotella > Prevotella sp. 20925_1_30. Next base: position 51,657 of record NZ_JAPWAR010000018.1, read on the forward strand.
ATCCAACAATATAAGGAACTCGTTGAGACAGGCGAGGTAAAGACGATTAAGAAATTCCCACATCAACTTGCTTATAACGTTATTCCACAGATTGATAAGATGATGGAAAACGATTATACGAAGGAAGAAGTGAAGATGTTTAATGAGACACAGAAGATTATGCACTCCGACATACGTACTTCTGCCACCTGTGTTCGTGTCTCTTCACTCCGTAGCCATTCAGAGGCTGTATGGTTCGAGACCGAACACCCGCTATCTGTTGAGGAGATTCGTGAGGCATTGAAGGCGGCTCCTGGCGTAACACTCGTTGATGATCCGCAGCACTATGTGTACCCAATGCCACTCGAGAGTGCTGGTCACGATGATGTCTATGTGGGGCGTATTCGTAAGGATTTAGCTGATGACAATGGTAATACGTTATGGCTTACAGGTGATCAGATACGCAAGGGTGCGGCATTGAATGCAGTACAGATTGCAGAGTATCTGATTAAAGTGGGCGATGTGAAGTAAGGGTAGAGACTATAAAAAAGCCTCCTCCCCCTCTCCGAAAGGAGAGGGGGAGGAGGCTTTTTTAACGCTCAAACTGTTCTATACTCAAGCCTCCATCCGTCAACTTCTCTATCTCTGGAACAATGCGCGTGAAGTGATCTGAACGGGCATGACGAGCTAAACAAAGCTTATTCTCCCATGTTTCACAGAACATGAAAACACCCGGTTGAGTTGCACTCTCAAACAAATCGTAACCTTTGTTGCCCTCATCTTTGCGAGAGAGTTCCACTAACTCATCTGCAAGTGCCTTCACTTGAGCTGTCGTAACACCCTCTTTTACCTTGAAAAAAGCGTTTAATCTAATCATAATTTCTACCTATTTTGTTGAGAAACCCTTACTTATTCTTTTTATAATAAGCCACAGCTGCAGCCACATTAGCCTTTATTGCACGTGAAGAGAAGGTAGCACCTGTTGCACCATCAACCTGCTCTGCCTTTGCAGCCTTTGCCACTTTCATTCCTTCAAACTTAGGGAGTAGGTTTTCCTTCACCGTGTTGAAGTATCGAGGTGACTCATGATTTGGCAATGGAACGACCTTTACTACCTTGTTATTCTTGATATAAACTTCCACAGGAGTAGCCCCCTTAAATCCTTTTACATTAGGAGTTAGGGTTGTGGTGTTCACTACGTATGTTCCATCTGCTTGTTTATACATCACCTTTCCCTGCTGGACTGCAGCAAAAGCAACGCTACCTGTAATTGCTAAAGCTATGAAGGTAGCTGAAAGAAACTTCTTATTCAACATTATCTTTACCTTTATTTATTGTTATTAGTGTGCTTGCAAATATACGAAAAACTATGTTTCTAACACGCTGTTTTTACTTTTTTAATTCATTCAACAGATTTATCTATCTTCAAATTAACCACAACTTATAGAACAGAAGGGGGCTAACAATAAGGGAAGAGATGATGTCTTATATAAAAAAATAATCTATTTTTTCTTGCAGAAGGTGCCCTTTTTTATTATATTTGCAGCTGACTTGGAAGGACGGTCGGGCTTTATTGAAAGATTGAAGAAGCTCTCCTCCTTTGCAGGCCACCATTGGAAGCAACGTAGCTCAGTCTATTGATAGATTCCAATTGAAGTTGTTTAACCAATAGAGTAACTAGATAAATATAATATTATGTCAATTCAAATCAGATTAGAACAGAGTAAGTTTAAAGATAAAAAGGGTGCTGGGCATTGGTATGCACGAACTGTTAGTGCTGGCGAAGTGTCCACTGAAGAGTTAGCTGATGCTATTCAGGAGAGCACATCTTTTACTCGTGGTGACGTTCGAGGGCTTGTTGTAGCCCTTATAGATGAGATCTCTTATCGTCTTCGCCAGGGAGAAACGGTTGTTCTTGATGGCTTAGGTCGTTTTCATCTCAGCGTAGAGAGTGAACCTGTAGAGAATCGAGAAGACTTCAATCTTAAGCGTAATATCAAGGGTATAAAGTGCAAGTTTGTTCCTTCTGGTGCTCGTGACGGTAGGAAGGGGAAGAAGATTCAAGACATGGCATCTGGTGCTCGTGTTGTGTGGGCTGATGTTGATGATGAGTAATGAGGGCGATTACTAATAGGTCAAACCATGAGGTTTCAATGTTGACATGTATATATAGAATAAAAAAGAGCTAATCATCAATGATGCTTAGCTCTTTCTTGTGCGCCTAACAGGACTCGAACCTGCACAACGTAAGTTACTAGATCCTAAGTCTAGCGCGTCTACCAATTCCGCCACAGGCGCATAACGAGTGCAAAGATACATAATGTTTTGGATATAACCAAATGTTTATGAATTTCTTTTCTAATTGTTTTATAATAAAGAACTAATATGTATTCTTGCTTCATTGTGACTATTGTTTATGTTATATTATAGTTGTTTTGCAACTATAATATCTGTGTATGAGAAGGTTATGTAGCTGCGAAGTCAATTCTAAATACGTTTTACTTGGATATGACGAAAAACGTTTTTCCTGTCATTTCTGTCATCTTTTTAGAATAAATAAGATGGTCATAATTAGATAATTAATGCAAATGTTAAATGTGACAGCAACCCCAATTAAAAATAACACTAGTGTTTGGTGGTTTTAAGATGGGCATTATCCTTTTATAAAACCAACCCTTCAAGCTCTTCTTTCTGGAGATTGAAGGGTTGGTTCTATTACTTTGCAAGGAGTTGACGAGCAAACTCGATAATCGTATCCTTGCCTTTTATGAGATCCGATTCAGTGATGTCTACTTTGTAATCAGGATCAATACCGAACTCTGTCATTTGCTTATCTCGATCATACATGGGGCATGCGGAGAAACGAACCGACCATCCATTGGGTAGTTCGGAAGAGAAGGGTAAACCTGCTCCGCCACCTGTTTTATCACCAACGATGTGGACGTTTGGGCAACACTTCATATACTTCACGAACTCGTTGGCAGCAGAGAATACACTGCGGTTAGTCAACACAACAACTGGTTTCTGCCATCGAATACCCTTTCCGGGAGTGAGGTATTCGGGTTGAAGTGATGAGAAGTCATTATGATCGGGACCTGTTTTATGCTGAATATAACCAACAAGCTCCTCTTTATTCGTGAACCTTGCTGCCAGTTCTTCAGCATTACTTAACTGTCCACCTCCATTGTTCCTTACATCGATAATAAGCCCATTGCAAGGTTGAAGATGCAGTAGAATGTCATCTAAATTACCAGCCCCAATAGGATTTTGGAAACTCTCGCAGCGTATATAACCAATGTTGTCATCAAAGACAGTATAGTCTAATCCGCTTGCAATGAGATAATCACTCTTCAGGTATTTACGCTCCAGCGAGTCAGAATAATTCTTTGGATAGTTGTCTCTCCACGCCCAATAACGTCCGATATTAAAAGAGGTATAAAGATTGACATGCCCATCTTTGAGTTCTGAAAGCATATTCGTTAAAACTTCAAACTGCTGTTTTTCATTCATGGATGTGTCGAACTGTTTGGCATAACGTTGATGAACTTCTTGCCAATTTATTCCCTTTTGTGAGAAAAAACAATAATGTTCATCCATGATCTTCCATAATGCTTCAAAGTTTCCACGTGGGTTGTTGGCATACTCTTCATTATCAATGCAGCTCGTAATAGAGCATAACAAGAGAATTAGAAGGAGGCTCGTTGTGATATAGCTGATGGTAGATTGGATTCTTCTCATGGCAATATTTTATTGATAGAAAATGTTCTTACGATACCCAATACAAATAGATTGCTCCACGTGTGTTGGCGTAATCCGTTCATCTTAGCCTGTTGGTAATCGCCAAGATAGCCAAGACGAAGGGTGGTGTGATGCAATGTAAAATCAATTGTAACCATCTGTCGGAGTGAAGGAGCATTGATGGGAGTTGTGAAAATGAGGTTATGATCGTAATTACCTTTCGTGAATATCTCATAATAACTCTGTCCATAATTAGGTGAGAAAGCTAATCCAATAAGTGGTATTTGTAATTCATAACGGAGACAGAAAGGCTTCTCCCAAAGGTGAAAATGATAATCAGCTGTAACATTAGGAGCGATGTTTAGTTGCCCATAAGCTTGTGCTGGATTATTGGCGTTGCTGGTGTTATAAAGGAAACCAAGCCTTGTGTCAATTCCTCCACCAGCTTTCAAGCGTAAGTCTCCATTGCCGATAGTCCATTTATTGATGACATATTGCCAGTTATATTGGAAGTTGTAATAGCCTCCTAATTCGTTATTATTGTCTCGTCGATTGTGTGCATAGATTAATTGAGCTTGATGTATCAGTTCTCGTGACGCCCTGCTACCATTCTCACGCACTGTATGTGAGATGTATCTAAGCTCTGTTCCGTTGTATTTCTCTTGTGATAAGTAAGTGTCGAGGACGTTAGCTGTACCGATACCCAACATTTGTGCATTGCTTATCACCTTATTATTATATAAGGTGTCTTGGGCTTGTAAGGTTGCTGAAGAGAGTAAGAGAAACGTTATAAAGAAGTTTGTTTTACGTAAAAAGAGAGTCTTTAGTTTCATAGGCATAAGTTCCGTTAAAGAGAAAGTCCCACTTATAGAAACATTCACATCAAGTCTCTATAAGTGGGAATATCATGTTATTCATCTGTAAACAAGTTGAGTTGCCCAGTTATCTCATCAATCACTTGTTGTTGAGATTTACCTGCATCAGGGTCGAGATTCTCCTCTATTGGAGTTGTTGTAGGCTCTTCTTGAGTATCATCTCCATTATCTCCCTCATCGTTATTATCCTTCTTCTCTTCTTCTGGGAAGCGTGTTGGCTCAAGTTCCTCAATCTTATCTACTTTCCAAGTGGTAAGTCGTTTACCCTTAGCTTTGAATCCTTTGATACCAACAAATTGCTCTGCATCAAACTCTTCTGTACCTCTTGATGCATCCACCCCGCCATATGTCACTTGAATGCGAGGGTAAGCAACGTCCGTCAAGAGTACCATTTGTGAGTTAGGATTATCTCCTATGAAGTTCTGATGACGCTTTGTTGCCTCCATTTGGAAGCGTTTCAGGTAAGGATAACCTTGATTGTCTGCATCATAGATCACGGCTGTCCATGGTTTATCTGCAATGAATTTCTCTATGCGAAGGATGTTATCTTCGTAGTGATTGCTTGCATCGAAGTTCGTAATATAGAACTCTCCATTCTTCAAGACGACGAGTATATTGTCCTGATCAGCGAACTCTCCGAGGAAACGACCATGTTCTTCGTAATTGATTCGGTTGATATCTGGATCAAACCAAACCTTTCGTCCGCCCAGTGTTGAGTGTCCATGACTCTTCAATGAGATACGATGAACGTTCTTCTTTGTGAGTAGCTTGCCCTTAGCCGTGCGTCCTTTGATAAGCACAGAAGCAAAGTCATACTCAACGAAGATGTTTTGTTTTGGCTTGTTAGGGTTCGGATCAAGGGTAATCTTTATCAGTTCGGCCTCGCCATTAGGGTTAGCTGTGAAGTAGAAGATCCTTGATCCATCTGTACCAGAGGTTAAGTCATACTCTTTGTCACGTGTAATTGAGGTGACATTAAAGCGTTTGATGTAGTAAGGACCAGTCTTTCCATCACGATAAACAACGTTATAGATGGTGCGTTTATCATTCTTCTTGAATACCTGAAGATATATAACTCCTTTACCCACAAACACCTTGTCGGCAATACGAATCACCTTATACTTACCATCGCGATAGAAGATAATGACGTCATCAAGGTCTGAACAGTTTTGAACAAACTCTGCCTTCTTGAGTCCAGTACCAATGAATCCAGCCTTACTATCTATGTATAACTTCTCGTTAGCATCAACTACTTTCGCTGCAACGATGGTATCGAAGCTCTTTATCTCGGTGTGGCGAGGGTGATCCTTACCGTATTTTTCCTTCAAATGAGTGAACCATTCGATGGTAACACGCACCATCTCGCTAAGATCCTTATCTATTTCTGCAATCTCAGCCTTTATCTTCTGAATGAGTTCGTCAGCCTTATCTTTATTAAATTTCAGTATTCGCTGCATCTTAATCTCCAGTAAGCGGAGGATGTCCTCACGGGTTACTTCGCGAATAAAGGTCTTCTTATAAGGATCTAATTTAGCATCAACAAAGGCTACAACTTCGTCTAAGTTCTTTGCTGTCTCAAACTTCCTCTCCTTATAAATACGCTCTTCAATGAAGATACGTTCCAATGAGTTATAGAAGAGTTGTTCCTCCAGTTCGTGTTTGCGAATCTCTAATTCCATCTTCAACAACGCCTTTGTATGTTCTACGGAATTGCGAAGAACGTCGGAGATAGTCAAGAACTTAGGTTTATTGTCTTCAATGACACAACAGTTAGGAGATATGTTTATCTCGCAATCAGTGAAGGCATAAAGGGCGTCAATGGTCTTGTCACTGGATGTGCCAGGGGTGAGGTGGAGTTGAATCTCAACCTCAGAGGCTGTCATATCCTCCACTTTACGAACCTTAATCTTTCCTTTCTCTACTGCTTTTGTGATAGACTCTTGAAGAGAGTTAGCCGTCTTGGTGAAAGGAACCTCACGTATGACGAGGGTCTTGTTATCAAGTTTCTCTATTTTAGCACGCACCTTTAATACACCACCACGCTGTCCGTCATTATACTTCGCTGCATCAATACTTCCGCCAGTAGGGAAGTCTGGATAGAGATGAAAGTCCTCATTCCGTAAGTATTGCACTGCTGCTTCACAGATATCATTGAGGTTGTGAGGAAGAATCTTTGATGATAAACCAACGGCGATACCCTCTGCTCCTTGTGCAAGAAGTAAGGGGAACTTTACAGGAAGTGTGATAGGCTCTTTGTTACGACCATCGTATGAGAGTTGCCATTCGGTTGTCTTGGGATTAAAAACAGTTTCCAAGGCAAACTTGGATAGGCGAGCTTCAATGTAACGAGGCGCAGCTGCACGGTCACCAGTAAGTATATTGCCCCAATTCCCTTGTGTGTCAATGAGCAAATCCTTCTGTCCTAACTGCACCAAAGCGTCTCCGATGGATGCATCGCCATGTGGATGGAACTGCATGGTATGCCCAACAATGTTCGCAACCTTATTGTATCGCCCATCATCCATGCGCTTCATCGAATGGAGAATACGGCGTTGAACAGGCTTCAAGCCATCTTCGATATGTGGAACGGCACGTTCAAGGATTACATAACTGGCGTAATCTAAAAACCAATTCTTATACATACCAGAGAGGTGATGCACTGCAGCAGCGTCAAACCTGTCGGCAGGCTTGTAGTCAGAATGAGTTTCCTTTCCTTGCACCTCATCGGCAGGAGCAAGCTCGTCCATGTCTTTTATTTCGTCATCCATATTGTCGTTGTTGTTGTGTAGCTAAGACATCCCTAGCTTCGTGTGACTGCAAATGTACGAAAAAAAAAGATATTAACATCCTATTTAAACGATTTATTCCCGCTTCCGGACATAGTAGCTGCTTTAAAAGACATAGTAACAAAAGAACAAGCCGTGAGTAACATAGTCATAAGTAAGACAAAGTAACAAAGCAACATAATCCGTTAGTAACATAGTCATGTGTTCTTTTGTTACTATGTCTCCTCTTGAAAAACTATGTCCCTGTGTTCTTCTGTCTAAAAACTTTGTTACTATAACCTTGTGTTCGTATGTTACTATGTCTTTATCCGTGTTCTTCTGTCTTATACAAAAGCCTCACCCCGTCTGGGGGTGAGGCTGTGTACCACAGGAGCGAGAGAACCAAATTAATACACTAGTTTTGAAAGACATTAATTTCACAATTAATATAATCGATTGTCTTATTACAGAACGATTGATACCCTGAATCAATCTTAAAAATGCTCCCGTGG